>DDWE01000128.1 GCA_002345625.1 Desulfuromonadaceae bacterium UBA2294
GTCGCCTGGCGGGGCGAGTCCCGCCGGTTTCCCAGCCTTTCAAATCACAATCGACAAATCAAAACCCGGGAAGCCCGCCTTCGCCAAGATCCATGACGTAGGATAGACAACCGCCGGTTCCACCTGAACTTCTAAAAACATCCAGCACACAGATCACGTTTTTGTGGTTAACTTTGGGTACAAAAGCAGACCAGAAAGAAGACGGGAGGGAAACATGACCGCGTTGCCCTTGGATAGCATCTGCCAGCAAATCATCGAGGCCCCGGCCGAAGCAATCCTGGTCTCCGACCCGGCCGGCAGCATCACCTTCTGGAACGCCGGCGCCGAACGGATCTTCGGGTTTACCCCCGAGGAGGCCCTCGGCCAATCCCTCGACCTGATCATCCCGCAACCGATGCAAAAACGGCACTGGGACGGTTATCATCGGGTGATGGCCGGCGCCGCCAGCCGCTACGCGGCCGGTGACCTGCTGCGGGTCCCGGCCCTGCGCAAGGACGGACAGCGCATCTCCTGCCAGTTTTCCATCGTCCCGCTGCATGACACCGATGGTCAACTCGCCGGCATGGCGGCGGTTCTACGCGATGTCACCGCCGACTGGGAACGCGAGCAGGCGCTGCGTGCCCGCGTGCGTGAGCTGGAAAAGGATCTGGAAACGCCAACAAAAAATTAAGCCCCTGTTTCCGAGTCGAAAACGAGGCGTTTTTCTTGGTGGCAAGGAAAACAAGAAATCGAGCCTAAGGCGTACATCGGTACGCCGCACAAGCGATTTTGCAGTTTGACGCTGTCACGGAGGAAAAGAACCGTTTTCGGGCGGAAACTAGTTGTGTTCCCGCGCTTTAACGAAGGTGATCCCCGGCCACTGTTCGGCGACATGCCCCAGCCGCCATTCGGATGAGGCGAGATAGGTCAGGTTCCCTTCGGCATCGTGAGCCAGGGCGGCCTGGTTCCGTTTTTCAAACTCGGCCAGCTTCTTCTTGTCCTCCGCCTCGACCCAGCGCGCCGTGGCATAATCGACCCCCTCGTAAATCGCATCGACCCCGTACTCGTTCTTGAGCCGCGACATGGTGACGTCAAACTGTAGCACCCCCACCGCGCCGAGAATCCAGTCGGCACCAAGCAGCGGCCGAAACACCTGCACCGCCCCCTCTTCCGAGAGCTGGGTCAACCCCTTCTCCAGCTGCTTCATCTTCAGCGGGTTCTTCAGTCGCACCCGGCGGAAATGTTCCGGGGCGAAGTTGGGGATACCGGTGAACTTGAGCGGTTCCTTGTCGGAAAAGGTATCACCGATCTTGATCGTGCCGTGGTTATGAATGCCGATAATATCCCCGGGCCAGGCCTCGTCGATATTGGTGCGGTCCTGAGCCATGAAGATGGTGGCATTGGGAAAAGAGACCTCGCGATTGATGCGATGGTGGCGCACCTTCATCCCCCGGGTGAACTTGCCGGAACAGATGCGCAAAAAAGCGATGCGGTCGCGATGCGCCGGATCCATATTTGCCTGGATCTTAAAGACGAAGCCGGAAAAAGCGTCTTCATCCGGAGCGACCATGCGCGTGACCGTCGCGCGCGGCGCCGGTGGCGGTGCCAGTTCGACGAAGGCATCGAGCATTTCGCGCACCCCGAAATTGTTCACCGCGCTGCCGAAGAAGACCGGCGTCTGGTTGGCCTTGAGGTAATCATCGAGAGAGAACGGATTGGCCGCTCCTTCGAGCAGTTCGATATCAGCGCGCAGTTCATCGGCCTGGCTGCCGAGGAGCTCGTCGAGGCGCGGATCGGAAAGATCGGCGAAACTCAGCACCTCCTGGTTGCGCACCTCGGCACCGGGGGTAAACAGGTTGAGCTGCTTCTTGTAGAAATTGTAGACCCCCTTGAAGCGCTTGCCCATACCGATCGGCCAGGCCATGGGGGCACACTCGATCTGCAGTGTCTCCTCGATATCGGCCATGATGTCGAGGGGGGACATCCCCTCGCGGTCGAGCTTGTTGACAAAGGTCAGCACCGGCGTATTGCGCATGCGGCAGACTTCCATCAACTTCTTGGTCTGGGTTTCGACCCCCTTGGCGCTGTCGATGACCATCAGCGCTGAGTCGACAGCCGTCAGCACCCGGTAGGTATCTTCAGAGAAGTCCTGGTGACCGGGGGTGTCGAGCAGGTTGATCTCGTAGTCGCGGTAGTCGAACTTCATCACCGAGCTGGTGACCGAGATGCCACGCTCCTGCTCCATCGCCATCCAGTCGCTGGTGGCGTGGCGACTGGCCTTACGCGCCTTGACCGCGCCGGCCATCTGGATAGCACCGCCGAAAAGAAGCAACTTTTCGGTCAGGGTGGTTTTACCGGCGTCGGGGTGGCTGATAATTCCGAAGGTGCGCCGTCTGGCGACCTCTTTCTGTAACTGATTCACGTCTGTCTCCCTTGGGCAGATATGGCCCGGCGCTGTCCACAAAACCGGCTGCGGACGCGGCAGGATGATACGTTACCCCGCCGCGCGGGTCAATCCCCTGCACTGTAAATCCGGTCGAAAACCGCAAAATTATTCTTGACAATTATTAATCGGGACACTAGTATTCACAACGCTTATCAACATCTCAATTCTCATGGAGGAAAAACAATGAAAAAGCTCGTCATCGCTCTTATGCTGGTCACCTTTGCCGCTACGGCTGCTTTCGCTGTCGACAGCGTCACCTACGAGAACAAGAAGGGTAACATCACCTTCGACCACAAAAAACATGCCGAAATGGGTTGTGACAAGTGCCACGAAGGCACCCCGGCCAAAATCGATGTCAAAGGCATGAAGCCCGGTCACGCCCTGTGCAAAGACTGCCACAGCAATACCGACAAGGCCATGGCCAAGTGCGATTACTGCCACAAGAAGTAATGTGCAACAAGTTGTGAATCGCAAAAAGGCCCCGCTTTCGCGGGGCCTTTTTTTGTGCGGATTTTCGCGTTTCTGACAACACGGTATGTGTGATAGACTGGCGTTCACCCTCGCGACCATCCGTCATTTCACTGTCAGCCACGGAGTCACCGCATGAAACAGTGCCTGATTGTCCTGCTAATTCTTTGTGTCTGCAGCGCCTCTGCCGGCGCAGCCGATATCGTCACCTACCAAGCGATTGTCGCCAAGAACGATGGCACCAAACAGAGTACAACGGTGCGATTCGATCACGCAGCGCACGCAGGACGCTATGTTGCCGGCAATGATTGTGCAGCCTGCCACGCCGGTAAACCGAAAAAAATCGCCATCAACCGCAAAAACGCCCATGCGGATGCCTGCCTAAACTGTCACAAATCTGCCGGCGGCAGTAAGGCGCCGGTCCTGTGCGCCGACTGCCACAAGTGAGAGATCGAGCCTGCGCAGGGAGAACATTCTCCCTGCGCAGACGTTGAATACTGACGGCGCGACAGCCACCCAAGGAGCCAGCCATGCAACATTTCGCACTGACCATCATCGGTCGTGATCGCCCCGGTATCGTCTCCCAGGTTACCGAAATCCTTTATCGCACCGGTTGCAATATTGCTGACTCAAGCTGCTCAATACTCGGTGGCCAGTTTGCGATGATTCTGATTATCGCCCATTCCGAAATCGCCGATCGAGACGGCTTCTGTGGCGCCTTTCTCCCCCTGGAAGAGACCGGGCTCTCGGTCTTTCTGCGCACCTTGAAACCGGGCGGCGAAAAGCATCCGCACATGGAGGGGGAGATCTGCCTGATCTCGGTCTACGGCTCGGACAAACCGGGGATCGTCTACCGCGTCTCGCGTGAACTCGGTGAGCGGCAGGTTAATATCACCGACCTCAACACCAAGCTGATCGGCACTGAGCAGCGTCCGGTTTATGTCATGATGCTCGAAGCGGTCCTGCCGCCGACCATGGAAATAGATGAAATCAGCCGCATCATGAACAACCTCAAGAACGAACTGCAGGTCGACATCTCGGTCCGTTCCATCACCCCGGTTGAGCTGTAAACATGGCCGTTCGTCCCATCCGCGTCTATCCCGACCCGATCCTCAAACAGCCCTGCGCCGTCATCGACCATTGCGATGCGAGTGCCGATGCCCTTCTGCAGGACCTCATCGACACCATGCTCGATTCCGGGCATTCGGTCGGTGTCGCCGCGCCGCAGATCGGCGACAGTCGTCGCGCCGTGGTAGTTGATGTCTCCAAAAGCAAACTTGGCCGCGACAACAATCACGGCCTGCTGACCATGATCAATCCGCAGATCATCGACCGCGAGGGGACACACACCATGCGCGAAGGCTGCATGAGCGTACCGGACTACACCGGCAACGTCGAACGCGCCCAAAGTGTCGTTGTCCAGTTCACTGACCGCGATGGCTGCGAACGCGTCATCCGCACCACTGGTTTCGAGGCGGTCGCCATCCAGCACGAACTCGACCACCTCGACGGCCTGTTGTTCCTCGACCGGGTTTCAAGCCTGAAGTCCGATGTCTTTCGGCGTAAAGGTTAGTTACGCGGGGCATAGCCGCCGTGGAAAAGCTGAGTTCGGGCCTTATCAACATTTTTCTTTGCACCTCCGCGGCTAAAACCCCTTTGCTTTCACAAACGCTCCAGATCAAAAAGGCCGCGCCCCTGACAACAGGAGAACGGCCTTTTTGGTATTTCTTACTGAGTCATAATTTCAGACGGTGTCGCGCTTCTCGAGGAACCCGACAACCTGTTCGGCAGTCCGGTTGGCCGCATGGACACAATCGTTGATGCCGATCCCAAAGAAGGCGTTGCCATTGAAGAAGAAACCGGGAATTTTGTGTGCCGCGTCCTGAAGGGCGAGCAGGCGCTGACCATGACCACGGGTGTATTGCGGAATGGCATTTTGATGACGGAAAATGCGGACAAAATCAGGAGCAGCATCAATCCCCATGATATCGCGCAGATCGGCCATGACGTAATCCTGTACCTTACGATCACTCAGGTCGATGGCAGTCGGGTTGGTCGCGCCGCCCATCATCGATCGCAGCATCACATGCCCTTCCGGGGCCCGCTGCGGGAAGATGCTCGAATCCCAGAGAGTCCCGAGGATACTGCACCCTTCCTGCTTGGGGATCAGGTAACCGAAGCCGTCGAGGCTGTGAGCGATCTTATCCCGTTCATAACCGAAACAGACCACATTCATCGGGGCATAAGGGATGGCACGCAATACATCGGCCATGACCACACTCATCTCTTCGAGCATCCCGGCCAGAGCATAAGCCGGTATCGCAGTCACCACAATATCAGCCGAAAGCTTTTCACCATCCTCCAGTTCCAGGTCGAAACCGTCCGCCGTTTTGTGCAGAGTGGAAACCGCCGCCCCGATACGCACGTTACCGCGCAGGGCTGCAGCTGTGGCATCGGTCAACTCCTGCAAACCGGAGGCAAAGGAGGTTAACACGCCGCCGGGACCGGCGGCACTGGCGACCGATTGGCCGGCCTTGCGCTCGGCCCGTTTCTGCTTTGCCAAGCGAAGCATCGCCCGTAACAAGCCGCCATATTCCTGCTCAAGCTGGTAGATGCGCGGAAAGCAGCTTTTGACACTCATCGTCTCCGGATCACCGGCAAAGATCCCGCCGACCATGGGTGCGATGAGCTTATCGAGGGCTTCCGCGCCGAGACGCCGCCGGCCAAACTCACCGAGGGTTTCGTCGCGCTCGTCCTGTCGCTTCGGGACAAAGAATTCGCGGGCAATGCGCAGTTTACCCGGCCAGGTCATCAACTTCGACTGCAGAAAGGCCGGGCCGTTTTCCGGCAGGCGATGCAGTTCGTTCCCGGAGAAGATGAAGCGCTTGCGGGCATTGTCGTTGGAACGAACCAGGCGAGTATCGACGCCGAGTCGATTGCACAGTTCGAGGGTCATCGGCTTGTTATCGAGAAATCCGTTCGGCCCCCATTCACACAGGTAGCCCTCTTCGCGGATGCTACGCACCTTGCCGCCCAGACGGCGGTTCTTCTCCAGCAACTGCGTCTCTATCGTCAAACCGCGAGAGGCAGCCAGCTGTTCGATGGCATAGGCTGTCGACAGACCTGAGATTCCTGCGCCGATGATGGCAATCCGCGTCATTTCCTGCTCGTTTCTCCGGCGGTAAAAAGCACCGGGCAAAGGCGCCGGACTGCCGCGCCCGGCAAAACTTCGTGCATCTTATCCCAGCCACAGTCATCGGTCAAGAAATCGAATTTACAGGCTTTTCAGCCGGCAAAGGCCTTGACGCCCAGCAGCCGCCACCCTATATTGATCTGGCAATTTTACCGAACAAGGAGCTTGCCAAAGCATGGCTAAAGATTATTACGTCACCCTCGGCATCGGTCGCGATGCGACCGCCGATGAGATCAAACGCGAATACCGCAAGCTGGCGCTACTGTATCACCCAGACCGCAACCCGGGCGACGCCAGCGCCGAAGCACGCTTCAAGGAGATCACCGAGGCCTACGCCGTCCTCTCCGACCCGCAAAAACGCCAGCAGTACGACCAGTTTGGCGACAACGACTTTCACCAGCGCTACAGCAACGAGGATATTTTCCGTGGTTTTAACGCCAATGACCTGTTTCGCGAATTCGGTTTTGGCGGCGGTGGCGAAGACATGTTCAGCCATCTGTTCGGCGGCGGCGGCCGCGGTCGCGGCCGACATCCGGCAAAGGGTCCCGATTACAGCCTGAAAATCACTGTACCGTTTCGCATCGCTATCACCGGCGGTGAGCGCCGGATTTCGTTTCGCGCTGACCGCGGCAGCGAAGAGCTCAATGTCCGCATCCCGCCCGGCACCGAAACCGGTCAACGCCTGCGCGTCGGCGGCAAGGGCGGGCTCGATCCGGGCGGGGGGAAACCGGGTGACCTGCTGCTCGATGTCCAGGTTGAAAGCGATCCCCTGTTCAGCCGCGACGGCAACGACCTGTCGCTCAATGTCGCCGTTCCGTTTTCCGGCGCCTGTCTCGGCACCAGCATCGATGTGCAAACTCTGGATGGCAGTAAACGGGTCAAGATCCGCCCCGGCACCGCCGATGGCAGCCGCATCCGCCTGCCCGGCTTCGGCGTCCCTGCCCATGGCCGCAAAAAAGCCGGTGATCTGTATGCCATCATCAGCATTGCGGTCCCCAAACATCTCACTGACGAGCAGAAGTTGCTGCTTGAGCAACTGCGCGAAGCCGGGCTTTAGGGCTGCTGACCCGACTTTCAACCGAAACTTTTATGGCTGACATCGCCAAAAGGAGAATAACCACCCTTCTGTCTAGTCACAGCATCTGATTGCTGTTAGTGTTCAAGGCACGCGTTGTCGTGCATGACCACAACCGGAGACCACGATGTCTCTTTGTTTCAGCCTGAGAACAAAAATAGGCATAACCGTATTTTTGCTGGTGTCCGGCATCCTCTGTATCGGTGGGTTCACCATGCTCGGCCACTTCGAGCAGCATCTCAAAACATCGA
Organism: Desulfuromonadaceae bacterium UBA2294; assembly: GCA_002345625.1. Lineage (GTDB taxonomy): Bacteria > Desulfobacterota > Desulfuromonadia > Desulfuromonadales > UBA2294 > UBA2294. The sequence goes on from DDWE01000128.1 coordinate 7,413, forward strand.
TCTCTGAACAGCAGTTCGCCCTTATTTCCAAAATTGCCGAAAACATCGACGACCAGATCAGTCTGGCGCAGTCGATGATCGTCGGCATTGCCGCCGGAGTGCCACCGGAACTGTTGCGCAACCCGGACGAAGCGCAAAGCTTTCTTGACCGGCACAGCAACAGCGCCACCAGTGTCTTTGACAACGGAATTTTCCTTTTCTCGGCGACCGGCCTGCTGATCGCGGAATCCCCCTTTATTGATGAGCGGCGCGGTAAAAACTTTTCCTTTCGTGAATATTTTCAGCAAACGGTTGCAACCGACCAGCCATACATTTCCATCCCCTACTTTTCCAGCCAGAAGCATGGGCACCCAGCGCTCAACTTCACCGCTCCGATTCATGATACCCGCGGCAAACTGACAGGAATCCTGGTCGGCAGCCTCGACCTGACCCGGGATAACATGCTCGGTCGCCTGTCAAAAACAGCCATCGGGAAGACCGGGTACCTTTATCTCTACAACACCGATCGGCTGATGATCATGCACCCGGTCACCGAGCGGATTCTTAAACACGATGTCCCCGTCGGGGCCAACCTCCTTTATGATCAGGCCATTAAAGGGTTTGAAGGGAGCGGCGAAACGGTCAACAGTAAGGGGCTGCATGCACTGGCCTCCTTCAAACGACTGCACAACGTCGACTGGATCCTGGCGGCCAATTACCCGACGGCAGAAGCCTACGCTCCCATTTATAACGCCCGTGTCTATTTTATCCTCGGCATGATCCTCGCTCTGCTTTTGTCGACGCTGGTCGTCTGGTTGACCATGCGCTGGCTGACCACCCCTTTGCTCCATTTCATCGTTCATGTTGAAGACATCAGCGCCAGCCACGATTACCATGCGCCGATCACAGTTAAAACCCGCGATGAGATCGCATCACTGGCCAACGCCTTCAACCGACTCATGCGCGAAATTCAGGAGCAGAAACTGCTCGCGCAAGAGCAACTGCTGTTTCAGCAGACGCTGATCGACACGATTCCCAATCCGATCTATTACAAGGATACTACTGGCCATTATCTTGGTTGTAACCGCGCATTTGAGAAACTCTACAATCGCACCCAACAGCAGATCATCGGCCACACCATCGATGATTTTGCCCCGGAGGAGATGGCAAAATCCCTCGGCGAATTTGATCGCGAACTCTTTGCACAAAAATCGGGTCAGTTTCAGATCTTTGAATGTTCCATTCCGTTTGCCGATGGGACAACACACGACGCACTCTTTTATAAAGCGATATTCAGTGATAGCGACGGCGCGCCAGCCGGGCTGGTTGGCACTATCATCGACATCACCCAGCGCAAGGCGACTGAAGTTGCCCTGGCCCGACAACGTGAATTCTCCGAAAACCTGCTGCAAAACTCTGCCGTCCCCTGTTTTGTTATCGATAGCGATCACACCGTGCTGCTCTGGACCAGGGCGTGCGAAGAGCTGACCGGCATTTCCGTTGGCGAGGTTTTAGGCACCGACCAACACTGGAAAGCCTTCTACCCCGACCAACGACCCTGCCTCGCCGACGTTGTCATCGACGGCAACCTTGAAGAGACCATCGACCTCTACACCAACTTCGCCAACTCACCCCTCACCTCTGAAGGGCTGCAGGCTGAAGGCTGGTTCAATGACATCGGGGGCAAGCGCCGCTACCTGCGCTTCGATGCCGCACCGATTCGCGACAACAGTGGTACTTTGATCGCCGCTATCGAAACCTTTGCTGACCTGACCAGCCAGAAGCAGATCGAACAAGCCCTGCGGGAAAGTGAGCTGAGCTATAGCTCGCTGATCGAGCGTTCACCCGACGCGATTCTGGTCCACCGTCAGGGGCAGGTTGTTTTTGCCAACCAGAGTGCCGCCCAACTATTCGCGGCCCAGACGCCGGCCGAGATGACCGGCAACCAGATTATGGACTGGGTCCACCCCGACTACCGCGATCTGGTCAAGCAGCGGATCAACGATGTTGAAACGACGCATGTCGAAATGCCCTACATTGAAGAGAAGGTTCTGCGTCGCGACGGTTCGAGCGTTGACGTTGAGGCCGGATCGACGCCGGTCTTCTACAAGGGCGAATGGTCGGTGCAAACCATTCTCCGTGATATTACCGACCGCAAGGAGATGCAGGAGCGGATCTGGCGACAAGCCAATTTCGATGCCCTGACCGACGTCCCGAACCGGTTGATGTTCCTTGACCGGTTGCAACAGGCCCTGGAAAACGCCAACCGCGAGCAGCATCGCGTCGCATTAATGTTTATCGACCTCGACCACTTCAAGAAGGTCAACGACACCCTCGGCCATGAGGCCGGCGACTCCCTGCTGCGCCAGGTCGCACAGCGCCTGACAAACAGCCTGCGCAAAACCGACACCCTGGCCCGCATCGGCGGTGACGAATTCACCATTATCCTCCCCAAGGTGACCGATCCACCAACGGTCCACATTGTCGTCAACCGCATTCTACAGGCTCTGGTGCAGCCCTTCGACCTGCCGGGGGGCACCGGCCACATCTCCGGTTCGATCGGCGTCGCCTTCTTCCCCGACAACGGCAAAGACGTCACCACCCTGATCAAGAGCGCCGACGCCGCCATGTACCAGGCCAAAGAGGCAGGCCGCAACGGCGCCCGCTTCGCCATCCAGCCGGAAGAGCTCCCAGTGCTTGAACCCGAACCACCCAGACGACCAGCAACCTGATTGCCACCGACGATCGTCTCAACGGATAAAGGCCAACCCAAAAAACGGTTGGCCTTTTCATCAACTCATCCACCGCCAGTTAAGGCGGATCAAAAGGCTCTGAATGCAAGGCCCCCGAAGATTGAGGAATGAGGCGTAGCGGAAGCTACGTCGTAATGACGATATCGAGGGAAACGCAGCAGACGGAGTCTTTTCATCCGCCGCCAAAGGCCGATCAAAAGCCGTCAGACGCAAGGCCCCCGCCGGCCGATGAGTGAGGCGTGGCGATAGCTACGTGGCAGCGAAGAGGACAAGGGAAATGCAGCAGACAGTGTCTTTTCATCTGCCGACCGCCAAGGCGGATCAAAAGGCCCCGGATGCAAGGCCCCCGCAGTGTGATGAGTGAGGCGTAGCGGAAGCTACGTCGCAGCGAAGAGCACAAGGGAAACGCAGCAGACGGGGCCTTTTCATTCGCCGTTAGAAGCAAATCAGTTGAATTCCCGCATATACATCATCGCCAACTCCCCCCGGCTCCCCAGACACTGCGGGCAGAGCTGTCCGACATCATCGTAGATCTCCCCGGCCAGAAACGCCCCGGTCTCCTGCGCCGGCGTTGTCAACGGCTGCGCGGGGTCGAACGGCTTACCGCAGACCTTGCACTCCTTGATCACAGCCCCCCCTTTTCCCGCACCAGATCAGCCATCGCCTGCAGAAAATCGGCACCGTCGTTGAGCGAAGGGGCGCGGATAAAGTTGCGCAGGCCGTGCTCCAGGGCGTGCTCCCTATACTCAATGTCGATCTCGTGCAGGGTCTCGATATGATCGGAAACAAAAGAGATCGGCACGATCACCACCACGTTGGCTTCCGCCGCCGCTAACTGGTCAAGTACCGTGGTCGTCTCCGGCTCCATCCACTGTACCGGGCCGCTGCGGCTCTGAAAGCCGAGGTGCCAGGGGACGTCGCCAACCCGCTCCATCACGCCGCGCACCGTCGCCTCAACCTGTTTCTGGTAGGGGTCGCCCCGGTCGATAAACGACTGCGGCAGAGCGTGGGCGGAGAAGACGACCTGCACCTCGTTCTGCAACAGTTCATGCACCGATTCGACCGCCTGTTTCACCCGATTGGCCAGTGCATCGAGATAACCCGGCCAATCGAACCATTGCTCGATCACCGTCAATTTCAGCTGCGGATAAATCTTCTGCACCGCACGACGGAAGTCGTTCACACTGCTGCCGGTGGTGGCACCGGTGTAGTGCGGGTACATGGAGAGGACAACGGCCTGCTCGATGCCGTCCGCCTTCATCTGCGCCACCGTCTCTTCGGCCCGCGGCGTCCAGTAGCGCATCGCCACATAAGGTCGCACGTTCTCACCAAGGCGCTCTGCGATCCCATTCGCCTGCTTCTGCGTCCACTCCAGAAGCGGTGACTTGCCGCCGATCATGGCGTAGTTCACCACCACCTTGCGAGCACGAAAAAAAGAGATCAGCCGCGCAAAGGGCTTTTGCAGAATCGCCCCGGCCGGCAGATTGATCAGCTCGCGGTCGGAGAACAGGTTGTAGAGAAACGGCCGCACCGCCTCCAGCGAATCGGGGCCGCCCATATTCAGAAGTACGAGGCCGGTTTTGGTTTTCTGTGTCATCACGATCCTTTTCGTTTCGATTCCATAACCATAAAGAAGATTCTTTACAAGAACGTCTTATTCTCACGTAAAGCCGCAAATACGCCAAGGAATGCGCAAAAACGCCTTTTCCTATCCGAGCTGTCTTTGCGCCTTTGCGGCTTTGCGTGAAATCTTCTTGTGGCTTCTGCCCTTTTTATTCAAAGTCAGGTAGGTTGAATGAAGTAAAGCGAAACCGTACACATTTAGAACCATACACAAGCGAAACCAAAAACCCAAATTTGATCTCACGCAACGTCGCAACGACGCGACGAAAGCACAGAACGTTGACGCACCCGTCGGTCAATGACCCGTCAGCCGGTTACGGGTCCAGGCCGGACGCCGCCGGCAATCGAGCACAGAATAAATCCGCAGCTTCATTTCTTCAGCTCAGCACGAAGTGCGGCTTTCGCCTCGTCCCAATCGGTGAGCTTCTCTTTGCTCTCGTTCAGCGCCTTTTCGCGCACCGCCAGAACCTCCTGATGCCAGGCCGGAAACTTGAGTGCGCTGGTTATTTTTGGTTTCATTGCATTCAGCCCAACCTACCGAGCGACAATAAAGACAAACCGGGGACAGAAGCAGCTTCCATCCCCGGTTCAGGTTCAATCATTACCATCCTCCAGCCCCACCCAATGCGCCCCCCGATGCCGGGCCGCTCAAAAGTGCCTGGATGCAAGGCGGCCGCAGACCAAGGAGTGAGGTGTAGCGATAGCTACTCCGCAGCGACGAGGTCAAGGACAACGCCGCAGACGGGTGCGTTTCAGCGGCCCTTCCCGCTGAGCCGGTGCACGCACTCGACCATGTGAATCGCATTCTCCGGCGGCACCGTCGGCAGGATGCCGTGCCCAAGGTTGAAGATGAAACCGGGACGACCGGCGTTCTCGTTGAGGATGCGCTGCACCTCTTTTTCGATGTACGGCTTCGGCGCGTAGAGCACGGTCGGGTCGAGGTTGCCCTGGACGGCGATCTTGTCACCGATGATGTCGCGGGCTTTACCGAGGTTGACGTGCCAGTCAAGCCCGAGGACATCAGCGCCGGCTTCCTTGACCAGCTCGAGCATGGTGCCACCGTTCTTGACGAAGTAGATGACCGGAATCCCTTTACGGTTCAGACCGTTGATCAGGTCCTTGACGTAAGGGAGGATGTAACGCTCAAAGTCGTGCGGTGCGAGCAGGCCACCCCAGGTGTCGAAGATCTGGATTGCCTGGGCGCCGGCTTCGATCTGCATGTTCAGGTAGCGCCGGTCCATCTCGGTGACTTTTTTCATCAGGGCGTCGTAGAGCGGGAAGTCGGCGTACATCATCTGCTTCAGCGCCGCGAAATCCTTGCTACCGTGCCCTTCGACCATGTAGCAGGC
>DDWE01000050.1:0-15000 GCA_002345625.1 Desulfuromonadaceae bacterium UBA2294
ATCTCGGTGGCGATGAACACCACCGCCTTCGGGCTGATGGCAGCGATCCCGATGCTGCTGCTGCACGCCAAACTGACGTCGGCCACCGGCGAGATCGTCGACAGCCTTGAAATGGCTTCGGTCAAAGCGCTCAATGCCATCTCGATCTCCTCCAAACGCCAACTGCCAACGAGCTGACCATGGCCAGAAGAAAACCCTCCAGAAGACGGATGCAGGAAGTTCCGGGCCTCGACATCACTTCGTTTTTGAACCTGATGGTGGTGCTGATCCCGTTTCTGCTCATCAGTGCCGTGTTCTCCCGCGTAACCATTCTCGAACTGAGCGTGCCGACCAGTGCTGCCGAGAGCTCCGCCGTCGACGCACCCCAGATTACGATCGAGGTCATCGTCCGGGAAAACGGTTTCGAACTCGGCAACGGGACGACCATCCAGGCGGCGATTCCCAAGAAGGACGGCAAGTACGACCTGAAAGGACTCTCCGCACTGCTGATGAATATCAAGAACAGCTACCCGGACCGGGAAGAGGCGACGGTCCTGCTGGAGCCGGATATCGAATACAACTATCTGGTGCAGGTCATGGATATCGTCCGCGGCGCTGAAATCCCCGGCAAAGGGGACGATCCACCGCAGAAAAGGATCCTCTTCCCCACCATATCGATCGGAGATGCCCCATGAGAGAATCGAGACGCATGCGACGCATGGCGCGTAACCATAAACGGACCGCCGGTCTGATGCTGACCTCACTGATGGATGTCTTCACCATTCTGGTCTTCTTCCTGCTCTCCAACTCCTCCGCCAGCGAAGCGGTCAAGGCTCCCGACCAGATCAAGCTCCCCACCTCCACCGTCGAAGCCAAACCACGTGAGACGGTGGTGATCATGGTGACTCCGGACGAGGTGCTGGTGCAGGGGCAGATCGTCATGGCCACGTCCGCGCTGCAAGACCCGACGCTGGACCGGGTTCCGGCGATCATGTCGCGGCTGGCAAAGCTGCAGAGCAACCTCATCGGCATCAACAGCCGGACCGAGGTCGACAGTACAGAGGTCACCATTCTCGCTGACAAAACGATCCCGTTCTCGGCTCTGAAGAAAATCATGTCGAGTTGCACTCTGGCCGGTTACGGGAAGATCTCCCTGGCTGTCATCCAGAAATCCTCGAATAGCTAGCGTGAGCATTGTGACGACGTCCCTATTACAACAGGAATTGGAGCCTTTGAATGCGCAGATCGAGCAGGTGCGGGCAAAACTCGCCGCACTCGAAGCCGATTTGCACAAAACAGAGGCAAAACTCGAAACTATCCCCCACCACAGGCAGCGCTATGACGCATTGCAGGAGGTCTGCACCGCCCTCGACAAGCTGACTGAACTCGAGGCGGCAGAGCTCTTCTGGGACCCACTGGCGCCGGCCAATGACGCCAGCCAGCATCGCGAGCGGCTGCGGGCACGCATCACCGGCTTCGATGAAAACATCCGCAAAGGGCAGGAAAGGCTGTCGAAACTCAGGGCGCAGATCGCGGAGCGGAATCTCGAACTCGATACCCTGTTCGAAAAGGTTCACGACGCCTACGCCCGCGAACAGCGCCGGCAGGAAGAGCTCGCCATCGAGCGGGAGATCTCCGCTGTTCCCGAGCGGTTGGTCATCATGCCCTGGAGCTCCGACAGCGCGAACGAGCGGGCGTTCCGCCGCGCCATGACCGTCGCCCTGCTGCTGTTCCTGCTGGTCGGTTCAGTCATGCACTGGGTCCCGGTGCCGGTGCCTGAAGAGACCGCGGTGCTGGTCGAGATCCCCGAACGGCTGGCCAAACTGGTCAAGCAGGCAGCGCCTAAGCCGGAGCCGCCCAAGGTGGCAGAAAAAGCGCCAGAAGAACCGAAGCCGACCGAGCCGACCGAGACCAAAAAACCGGTCGAAAAACCGAAGATCGCCGCCACCCCGGACGATACCAAAGCAGCCCGGGCCAAAGCGGAAACAAGCGGAGTTCTGGCGTTCAAAAACACCTTTGAGGAGTTGATTGAGGAGACCCCGGTCGCCGGACTCGGCAGCCAGGCGCGTATCGGCAAGGGCGAAGGGAACACACCGGGAGCCGGATACAACAAGGGATCGCGATCGCTGGTGTCGATTCAGGGCAAGAGCGGCAGTGGCGGCATCAGTAACGCCAGCGTCCGCCGCAACATCGGTCGCGGCGGCAACAGCAATGCCGACCAGATCGGCAGTGCAGGGTTCGCCCGGGTCGAAAGCTCTGTCGCCGGGCTGCAGGAGGAGGCGGGTCGTAAGGTCAGCAGCGGGTCGGGGCCGGCGCGCACCGACGAGGAGATCCAGATCGTCTTCGACCGTTACAAAGGGAGATTCGACCGGATATACACCTTAAGACTGCGCAAGGACCCGACCCTGCGCGGCAGGATCCTGCTGCGACTCAGCATCGACCCGGAGGGGGTGGTGACGAGCTGTACAGTGGAGAATACTGACCTGGCCTCGACCGAACTGGTCGCGGCGATAGTCGAACAGGCGAGCAAGATCAATTTCGGACCCAAAAAAGGAGTACCGAAGACAACCATTCTCTACCCGATCGACTTCCTGCCGAAAAGTTAGCGACCGGGGACTGACAAGGACATCTTAAAGATTAAAGATTAAAGATTAAAGATCAATGATCGACGCCCGGCGTCGTCACTCACAAAAACATTATCTCGTTGCGGAGAACGTTATGGAAACCATCTACTCCCTGATCGCATTTTTTCAAAAAGGCGGTCTGTTCATGTACCCCATCCTGCTGGTCTTTACCGTCGGCGCCGCCATCGCTTTTGAACGCTGGCTGCAACTGGGCAACATCCGTCGAAAAAACACCACCTTGTGGGAGCAGGTGCAACCACTGCTGGCGGCCGGCGATTTTGAGCAGGCACGGGAGACAGTCAACGCCGACGATTCGGCTCTCGCCCGGATGCTCGGCATGGGGCTGGCCCGCCAGGGTGCGGTACAGCGGCGTGAAGACATCGAGATCGCCATGGAGGAGTGCATGATGGAGATCATCCCGCAGCTGGAAAAACGCACCCCCTACATCGCCCTGCTCTCCAACATCGCCACCCTGCTCGGCCTGCTCGGTACCATCATGGGCCTGATTGCCGCCTTTACCGCCGTCGCCAACGCCAACCCGGCCGAAAAGGCCGACCTGCTCTCAGCCAGCATCTCGGTGGCGATGAACACCACCGCCTTCGGGCTGATGGCGGCGATCCCGATGCTGCTGCTGCACGCCAAGCTGACCTCGACCACCGGCCACATTGTCGACAGCCTCGAGATGGCCTCGATCAAGGCGCTCAACGCTATCTCGCGTTTCTCCAAACATCAGGCGCAGACCGACTTCGAAGCTTAAACACAGACCGTCTCGCCCTTCAAATAGCAAGAACGACTGGTCAGGTCGGATGCGTTGATACACCGTAAGCTGGTCAACGACGTCAATGAAACCAGACGTGTCAGAAACCTTAATGCCGATCGAATAACAGTTACCCACACGGAACCGGCAAAAAAATGTCGCCAGCAAAACCTTTAAGTCCATGTAGGTTTTGCTGGCGACTTTTATGTAAAAAAAACGCTGCCAGCGGTTGTATGAACCGCAGATCGAAACAGGAGGCAAATCCGCTTTCCGACCCTCGGCACTGCACATGACCAGCAGCGTCAACTCATTTCGCTAAACAGTGCTCAGTTAAGCAAACCAAACAGATAATCGTTATTTCTTGCCGCTGTAGAGCTCTACCTTAATCTCATCCAGAGCGGCCAAAACCGGGAGGAAGGACGCCTTGAGGGTCTCGCGCTCCTGGATCGATTTTTCGGCCACGGGGATGATCGCTTCAACCCCTTTGGAGGTCAAGTCGTTGGAGAGGTACTTCTTGATCTCCGTCAGGTTGTTCAGGTACGCGATGTACGAACCTTTGACACCAATGGCGGCTTCGGGAACACGGGCATAAATTTTGGCGAGTTCATTGCGGCGAGTTTCGCTGAGACCGCGAATTTCTGCGTTAGTGAAGGTATCACCCTGTTTTTCCCACTCGGAGAAGTACTCAATTTTCTGGGCTTTCAGGTCATCGACCAGACTCATGAGGTCTTTGCCCTCACTCTCAAGTTTATCCAGACTCTGCGAATAGGTTGCAAAGGCTTTGTCGAGATTCGGCTGGCCGACCATGACCAGAGCATCAAGAGCCGATCCGGTAGAGTCGATCTGAACCATCATCTTCCGGACCTCCTTGTCGACCGCCTGAATTGACTCGGAGGTGTCGACGGAGCGATCCCGGCCGGTGGTGGCGCAACCGCTGATATAAACGATTGATGCAAGAAGCAACGTGGCCAACAGTACTGAGGAGACTTTTTTGATGTTCATATGCATTCCTTTCGAAACAGGGGGCAGACCAGTGAAGCAGCTACACAGTCTCTTCGCAGAGGCCATCTATTGACTGAATGTCGCGCCATTCAGTCAATAGAAAGAGCAAATAGCTTGCCAAAGATATCTATTAAGGAGGAAGTTGATATTGTTGTTAAATATCAGCCTATTATGCAGTCATAAAAATATAATAAGTATATATCGAGGTCAAAAATTCCCGTCCATTTTGACGGATCTTCCATATACGGAGGGATTCTCTGGTCAGTTGAGGGGATATCCCTGTTTGAATGGTCCCGATAATAATCCTGGCTTGTGGCAGACACCGTTCGAAGGTTGCAAATTAAGTCTGAGACCAAGCCTTTTTGCCGTAAAATTGATACAAAATTACCAGCAACAGTGACGCTGAATCGATCTGTTCCTGCAGATCGCAACGTAGAGTGAGAGGAGATGGATCAACGGCCGGGAACAATGTCACATGAAAGCCAGAGGGATCAGCAAAAAGTGCGGGGCGAGGCCAATACCTTCCCGGCACGACACACTCCTCATCCCCGCAAAGAATATCTAGACATGGGCGCGCTCGACATTTACCCTGAGAACCTGAATCTTCAATAAAGGCGTGTCATCGACCTGTGGCGAAACAGATTGCCACCGGGCCGACTGAACGGTTTGCCCGTATCTGGGGGTTGGGAAACCATTAGGGCATGAGCAATCCATGTCAGATAGCGAAGACGAGGTGTTGATCGTGAAAAGTTCACTTTATGCTGCGTGTCTTTTACTGTTAACCGGCCTGTGCGCCTGTGCTCCGTACGGCTCCGCCCGAACCGATCAATACAAATATGAAAAGCCGCGGGTGGCGATCCTCGAATTTGAGAACAAGGCCTCATTATCGAACCAGTGGAAATTGAGCGAAGGGATGCGCGATATGCTGGTCGACTCTCTGGTCAAAACCGGGCGCTACACGGTCTTGACCCGTAACGATCTCGGCGCGGTGCTGTCTGAACTCGACATCCAGCGACAGCCCCATTTCCGTCAGCAGGGGAAGTTGCAGCAGGGGAAGCTCAAAAACCTGCAATATCTGATTAAAGGTGCCGTCACCGACTTTGCTCATGTACGGGGCGGTGCTCTGCGTGTCGCCGGTAGCCACTTTGGCCTCGGCATCAGCAGCGAAGTCGCGGTGGTGTCGGTGACCCTGTATGTGATTGATGTCGAAAGCGGTGAGATTATCGCCAGTAAAACCCTGGAGGGGACGGCAAGTGCCGGATCGGCAGATTTCAAGACCACCTACAAGGATGTGGCCATTGGCGGTAAATCCTTCTTTCGCACGCCACTGGGCAAAGCGACACAACAAGTGATGGATCAGTGCCTGGAGCAGATTGCCCAGGTCATTGCCACGCAGCAATGGCACCCTTCCGTCGTCAAGGTTGATGGTTCTCGGCTCATCATCAGTGGCGGTGAGGATCGGCACCTGACGGTTGGCGCACAGTGGTCTGCCTACGAAAAAGGCGAGACCCTCATCGACCCCAAAACCGGCGATGTTTTAGGTCAGGAGCCCGGTACATGTTCAGGCCGGATCCGGGTGACGGAAGTGCATGATAAATACTCGACCGCGGAAATTGTTGAAGGAGTGTTCAGCGTCGGACAGGAGTTGCGGTTGGTGCCACAGAAAGCGGAGCCACAGAAAGCGGAGCAGCCCGATCCGGAACTGCCGCTCGATTAGGACAACAACCCGAGCTGAGTTAACGGACACGGTTGCGGATCTAAATGCCTATGAGGTGATTTATCGGCAATGCAAATTAGTGAGCAACGAGTCGATGGCGATCTTAGATTAAATCTGCTGCAAATCGGTCTGAATGGTACGGAGTACACCGCCTGGACGAATTTTCGTTTGAATTACCGAATACACAAGTCCCTTACGGGCCCATGAGCCCCGTGTCCCGCAGCACTTGCGCCAATTCACTAATCCTGTACGGTTTTCCAATAGCACCGGAAAATCCATAGGTGCGGTAATCAGACATGATCGGATCGTTTGAATATCCACTTGAAACGATCAGGCAGGCAGAGGGATCAAGCGCCAGAATTTCTTTAGCCGCCTCTTTGCCCCCCAAGCCTCCAGGTATGGTGAGATCCAGAATCACTGCAATGAATGGCGCATCTGATGCTTTTGCCTCCTTATAGCACCTTATAGCATCGGATCCGTCTTTACAGGTTTTTGCATCAAACCCGATTTCTTCCAGCATCGCACTCGTAATACCCAGAATCATCTCCTCATCATCCATGACAAGGATTGAACCGCCATTATGAGCGCCCTGCGTCTGCGCAACGGTCTCCGCCTGATATTCCGGAAATGTCTCACCAATGGATGGCAGATAAATTGTGAAGGTGGTTCCTTTGCCAACGCTGGAACTGACGCTGATATGTCCGCCATGCTTGGTAATAATTGAATGGGTTGAAGCAAGGCCTAATCCCGTACCACTGACTTTGGTTGTAAAGTAGGGGTCAAAGATTTTTCTCAAATCAGTCTCTGATATTCCGCAACCCTCGTCGGAACATTCAAGGCGGACATAGGTGCCGGGAGAAAGTGCCATATTATTATGGACACTGAGAGTCTCAATTTGCGCAGAAAGCGTTAGAACTCCTCCGCCCGGCATCGCTTGCGTGGCGTTGATAATAATGTTGTGCAGAGCCTGACTGATCTGGCCTTCATCCGCTTCTATGGCATGAATTGAATTCGGGATATCGACGAAACTTTTGACATTGGAACCGTGCAGGACCAGCGCTACACACTCATTCACCAGATTCTGGATTGAAAAAACTTTCTTAACCGGCTCACCCCCCTTGGCAAAGGTCAGGAGTTGTCGCGCCAGGTCGGTCGCCCGTAATGATGCTTTTTCAGCATCGAGCAGCGGATTGTATGACTTGTGAGTGTCATCAACGAACATCTTGGCGAGAGATATATTGCCAATGATCCCGGTCAGGATATTATTGAAATCGTGGGCGATGCCACCGGCGAGGACGCCAAGTGACTCCAGTTTTTGCAATTTAAGTTTCTCGTTTGCCTGCTCTTTACTCTCGGTAATATCCTGTACGCAGACGAGACTTGCCCAGGGATGGCCGTTAGTATCCAAAACCGGAGTGCCGGATATTGCCAATAATTTTGCGGTGCCATCAGGACGAACAAGCTGTAAATCATCAACCGTGGTCACTTCGCCATACATCCCCCGGACAATCGGCATCTCCTCAATTGGATAACGTTCTCCAGTCCCGTATCGATAGGATTCATAGACCTCTGTGAGATTCTGTTTGTTTGTGTCCGGCAAAACATCTCTGCCAAGAAGTTCAAGGGCCTTGGCGTTGGCAACCAGTGCCCTTCCCGAAGGAGCCTCGACCATGAAAACCCCGACCGGTAGATTGGCCAACAAGGTGTCAAACAAGCGATTGCGCTCGTCCAGCTGTTGTTGAGCCTCCTTCAGATCGTTAATGTCCAGAGTAATCCCCACTGTACCGGTGACCCGTCCCTGTTCATCAAACAAAGGAGCTTTATGGGTCAGGTGCCATTTCAGGCCATCCGGCATGGATATCTGTTCTTCCACCTGTTTTCGCTGACCGGTTGCACACATCTTGTGGTCATCCGCTATAAACTCCTTGGCCATTTCTTCCGGAAACAGGTCAAGATCCGTCTTGCCGATACACTCATCAACCGAAAGACCACAGACTTTGGCAAACGGCTCATTGACCATCTCCAGACGGCTTTCACAGTCCTTGAGCCAGGCCATCATAGGCAAGTTATCGAGGATGGCTCGCTGTTGCAGCAGTAATCTTGCATGAGCGGTCTCGGTCGCCTTATGTTCTTCAATCTCTCTGGCCAAGGCCTCATTGGTCAGATGGAGCTTTTCATTGGCCTCGAAAAGCTGGCGGGTCCGCTCAGCGATCTGTTCCTCCAGAAGACGGTTCTGTTCCACCAGCCCCTGCAATGGATAAACTTCACCCTCGCGAACCAGGTGGTATGGAATAGAGATACTGCTGTGTGATATTTTCCAGCCCCTCGATTCCTTGCGGAATATCAGCACAAGCCGCGCGGTCTCCCGCGACAGGATATGGTCTTCGATGGGCAGATGGATATTAAAGAAGCCGGTGGTTACGGCAATCGAATCAGACAGGGACTGAATGGCCAGATCCTTGAGCTCGATGCGCAGCGGTTCTTTGACCTGAGCAAAATCCTGGCGGGTGATGGCAATCCATTCTTCGCGGCTTTTGACCAGAAAGTCACCACCGCCGGTGAAGCCTGAAAAATCATCACTGAAATGCTCCGTGAGTTGATCATCCCGGGAGGCGTACATCTGCAGGTAGTCGTCAAATAGCTGCCGGATTTCCTGATGATCTTTTGCATCCATTGCTTAAGACCTCTTTGTATGGGTATGTCTTCGCGACTCTATGAAACAGAATGATAGTAACATCTTGATACAATCGAAATTCATTTTTAATCATACGGCTTTCTCCGGGGGCCAGGTAAATAGAGGACAATGCCCCTCTCCATTTACTGTCAACCCCCCAGGTCAAGCCTGCCCCCTTTTCCCCGTAAACACTCTCTAACGCTCTTCAGCACAACATCCTGAATGAAACCTCGGACGGCTCATCTATTCCTGCCAACAAGACACATCATATTTGACAGTAAAGTTGCGGGTGACGGAATCTGCAAGCTGTTCCACCCTCTACCTATCGGTGGAATCCACCGTTTACTCTGCATAATCGGCTACTTGTCAACGAATTTTGTAAATATAATTAGTGGCACGTTAGTTGCGCTTACTCCTGTTGATAGAAAACCGCGAACATGGACAAAGAAGCAGTTTACTTTTATCAGGAGGAATTATGAAAACGGCAAGATTTCTGTTTTTGATGCTCGCAGTTACCCTGGTCAGTCTCTCATCCCCGGCCTTTGCGGCGTCGGACGCGGACAGCTATATCGCATTCAAGGGGGGAGTTTATTCGCCCAGCGATTCATACGACCTTGACAATTTCAATGCAGGCAGCACGACGCGTATAGACAGCAAAACCGGGTTTGCCGGAGAGGTTGTCATCGGTCATTACTTTTTGCCGGTTTTGGCCGTGGAATTGGGCGCCGGCTACTTTGAGAGCAAAGGTTCGCCCGCAGCAGTCGTCGGCGAAACGAAACTTAAAGTTGTCCCGGTGGTCGCCACCGGGAAGGTCTTTCTCCCCATCGGGCCTCTTGAGCCCTACGGACTGTTCGGCATTGGCGCCTACATTTCCGACCTGGAGCTGGAGGGAAACAACACTGCTTTCGACGGTTCGACCGAGATCACCTATGGATTGCATGCCGGTGCCGGACTCAATATCAATCTGTCAGATGCCTTTTTCTTTGGCTTTGAGGGGAAATACCTTTGGGCTGAGCCTTCCTTCGGTGGGGACCATATCAAGCTGAACGGGTTTGTTTCGACCGCAATGATCGGGACCAAATTCTAGAATGTATTTAACCCTGCACTCGATTGGTGGGTGCAGGGTTAAGTTTGAATTTTGTGAGTCGCGGGTCGCTGATAAATCCGCGGCGACACCCGAGCAGTCCAATTGCTGAACCAGCGGAGGTATCCGATGAAAACGAAAAGCAGTACCCAGGATCAAGTCGAAGGCAAATTTCACGAAGCGAAGGGCAAGGCCAAGAAACTCGCCGGAGAATTAACCGATAATCCTGAATTAAAAGCTGAAGGGGTCGGTGAAAGTGTCGCCGGAAAGATACAAATAAAGCTCGGCGAGATCGAAAAAGTCCTGGGGAGGTCGTCAGACCTCAAAAGGGAATGATAAGCCTGGAGTGCTTTTAGATCCCCTGTTATCGAGGCTGACCAGAACTCCAGAAACCCGTCCCGGCATGATAGAAGTAAGGGGGCAGGCCGCTTTTCAATAAAGCCGCCTGCCCCCTTTTCGTCCCACGGAATGGCACAACTTGCTCCGGCGCGTTTCAGTCACGAACGGCGAGACGTCAAGCCGGACGTGCGATTCCAAAATTTGAAATGCAGATAAATGACAGCACTCAGGACCGCGGCAAAAAAGCACCACACAGAAAAGAACGCGACAGTGTAAAACCAGAAAGCCACCGCAAAAAGCAGCAGCGCCAGAAAGCCAAAGAGGTTGATCATCTTGTGACTTGAAAAGAAGCAGGCAGCACAGGTCGCCGCAACATAGACTGCCAACACCTGAAGATTATTAAAATTGGGCAAAACATAGACGATGTTACACATGACCTCGGAAATAACCGGATATTTAACGATAAAGTAAAGGTTGTACAGGCCGACCGCGATCCCCGTTATCAGAAACAGCGCGATGACCTTTTTGCGCCAGATAACGGTTTCCAGCAAGCCGACCGCGAACGGGACAAATATCGGCCACAGTACATGCGAGAAGAGTATAAACAGATAAGTTGTTGTCACATTGAGCCACGGAACATCAAACCGAAATGACAGCCAGAGCATGCCCTCGATGATCTGCTGAACCCCGAACAATAACGGGATCATAGCAAACGGAATGTCTGCCTTTCGTTCCACCTCCTTCACTGTTGCCACGCCGAGCCCTGACAAGGCGACTCCTGCAGCAAAACTTGCTGTTGCTGAAAAACACATGGTGCCTGAGTCCTTTCATGCCGATCGTGATTGTTGCACTAGAAGGCATGGCCATAGGATCAAATCTGCTGCTGGCTTTTGACAATCACCGACGATTGGATAGGCTTCCACTCTGGAGATATTTTAGAGACCGGCTTGACGATGTTGAAGATGCATGCTGACGATGTACCAATAGATAAAATAGAAAACGACACCCCCCTGCCCCTATACCCTCGGTCATTTTTTCCCGAACAGACTCCTTAGGACAACGACAACAACCACCAATACGGCGAGCACTGCCCAAATCGTCATCTGTCCACCCATCCATCCACCAGTCTGCTCCATACTGAATCTCCTTGAATTAAATTCCAGTTGTGATTCTCTCTTCACGCTTCGTGGGCAATTCGTGCAATCTCTTTCGCGATGCCTTCAGGCGAAAGGATAAAATCGATATAGCCGCTGGCGATTGCGCTCTCGGGCATCTCTGGCTGCCCGGCAGTTTCGGGCTTTTGCGCAAGAGTGATGCCGCCCACTTCTTTGATGCCGCGCAAGGCTGCGGCACCATCACCATCAAAACCAGAGACAATGACCGCAATCAGTTTGCCATCCCAGTTCTTGGTCATGGACCGCATAAAAACCGTAATCACGTCGGGCCACCCATGTGGCTTGGAAATCGGCTTGAGGCGAAACTCGCCATCAAGAACATGTAAATCGCGCTTTTCGGGGATGATGAAGACGTGGTTGGGCTCGATGTCCAGCTTTTCAGTGATCAGTTCCACCGGCATCTTCGTGTATTTCGGAAGAATCTCGTGGAGCAGGGTGGCGACTTGCCGCAGGTGATTGACAATAACGATGGCCACACCCATATCGTCCGGAAGCTGTTTCAGTAATCGGATATAGGCGTCGAGACCGCCGGCCGAACCGCCCACACAAACGACAGGAAAGTGCCTCTTGGCTTTCATAGACAATCGCTCCATGGAGAATCTTTCATTCCCGATTCGGATCCGGGATGCCGGCTCTTATGGCTCTTTTGCCCTGGCAGAAGTAGTCGCCCGCAACCGGGTAGAAATAGGGGGAATGCTTTCGAATAGCGGCCCGGCTTTAACTTCACGAGGTTTCCTGCAAGTATGTGGTTTTTCACCGTGACACCTCCTTGACCGCCTGATTGGCAGCAATGAGAAGCGGATCCCAGACCGGCGCATAGGGTGGGGCATAACAGAGGTCAAGTTCGGCGAGTTCGAACACCGTCATCTGGTTGTAGATCGCCGTTGCCAGGACATCGAGCCGTTTTGCCACCACGTCCTGACCGATCATCTGCGCGCCTAAGAGCAGACCGCTTTTTTTCTCGCATAAAAGCAGCACCCGCATCCGGCCGCCACCCGGAAAGCCCCCCCTGGTCGGAGAATCCACAGAGACCTTCACGTAGTTCGTGCCGTTTCCCCGGAGTTGCGGTTCGTTAAGACCGGTCGTCCCCACCGTCAGGTCAAAAAACTTAAAGACCGCACTCTGGTCGATTCCAGAAAACATCTGCATGGCGTTGTTGTTAACGATATTGTTGCCGACCAGCCGTCCCTGCTTGTTTGCCACCGGCCCGAGCGGTATGTAACCGTTTCTGCCAAGTTGACGGACGTAGTGCTCAGTGCAGTCACCGGCGGCGAAGACATCGGGAAGGTTCGTCCGCAAAAAGCGATCAACCTTAACCGCCCCGTTAACCCCGAGCTCGCCTCCGGCCGCCTTAAAGAGGTCGGTGTTCGGTTTTGTGCCGATGGCGGCAACGACCATCTCCGCATCAAAGTCTCCGGCCGTGGTTCGGACCAGGGGACCTGTCTTCTCGATCATTTCAACGCCGGTGTAGAGCCGTATCCTTTTTTCGGCAAGCTTCTCCAACACCTTTTCCCGAATCTCTTCGGCAAAAGTAGGGAGAATCTTGGCCGATCGTTTAAGGATAACCAGGGAGATATTCAGATCGCAGAAGACCTCGGCGAGCTCAAGGCTGGTATACCCGGCGCCGGCAAGCACTGCCGAGGCAGGGGCCTTTTCGTAGATGAAATGTTTGACCTGCCGCATGTCGTCCAGCGTCTTGAACGAGAAGACATCCGGAGCATCAAACCCTGGCAGAGTCAGCCGATTTGCTTTGTTGCCGGTGGCATAAACCAGGAAATCGTAACGTTCACGATAGGTTCGAGAGTTGTCGCGGGCAACGATCGTCACCTCCTTTTTGACGGAGTCGATCGCAACGACTTCATGCTGCAGGCGGTAATCGATGTCCCGTTCCACGCGGATCTGCTCAAGCGTCAGCGCATACAGACTCTCAACCGGTTTATCCTCTAAAAGCAGATTGTACGGCATGCCGCAGGCACCGTACGAAACATCGCCCGATTTTTCCAGAACGATCACTTCGGCGCCGGGATCCTGGCGTTTAATCTGGCTGGCAGCCGACACCCCCCCTGCCACCCCACCGATAATAACTGTTTTCATCTCTGCTCCCCGAGTGTACGGATTCTCCCCAGCGATAGAGGCCTATCCATGTGTAACACAGAAGGTAACCGCAACTAGCATGCCAGCGGGAAACTGTCGATAGATAACGGTTCAACGCACTGACAGTAAAAGCTAATAACCAAAGTTAACAGGCAAAAGGCAAGTAACACCTTCGCTGCAATCCGTCACTTTTAACACTACTGTCAAATGTGAAGGGGGATGGGCCCAGACTGCGATTAAACAGAGTAGACCGGCCCCTGTTCGCTCAATTTCCGGTCCCCTCTGAATCCTGCTTATCCTGGGGAGGGATAAAGTGCTCTGATTATTGCCGACTGCTATCGGTTGGAAAGGATGGTCTGTTATGTGCAATAGTAGGGTAGGCATAAGAGAAAGCACACATCTGAAGTTTGTTAAACTCAACCTTGTGGATTTTTTCCCTGAGAGGCCTTCAGTCGGCAATTTTTTCAGAAAGGATCGAGACCCGAGCATGGATACGTTTCTGATCCACGCAATCACCGTCTTCATGGGCTTTTTTGCCATCATGAACCCCATCGCCACCATCCCGGTCTTTGTCAGTCTTACCAGCAATGATGATGAGCAGACGACCGCGACCGTGGCGTTAAACTCGCTGATTCTGGCCTTTGTCATCGTTGTGGTTTTTTCCCTGGCCGGAAATCTTATCTTCGAACTTTTCAATATTACCTTCTCGGCCTTTCGGATTACCGGCGGTCTGCTGATTTTTCTGATCGGCTTTCAAATGTTGCAAGGTCATGCCTCAAAGGTTCATCTGCCGAGCGAAGTGGACAAACAAAGCTCCAGGGAGGCAGCACTCAGTGTTGCCGTCTCACCCCTGGCGATCCCGATCCTTGCCGGTCCGGGGACGATTATTACGGCGATGAATTTCTCCGCCGGAGGGGCTAAGCACATGGCGGTGACCATCGTCGTCTTTGCACTTCTATGTGCCATCACTTATGTCTGTTTTATTTTCGGCCGAAAATTCGTGGATTTTATCGGTGCGAGTGCATTGGGGGCGATTACGCGGATGATGGGTTTGATCCTTGCGGTCATCGGTACGCAGATGGTCATTGAGGGACTAGACGGCGCCTTTAAGCTTTCAAGTCTGTTGCCGCAATGAACTTCTGAAAAGACGAGACGCTCCTCCTTTTTTTCTTTTTCTGAATTCAAGCTGCATTTAATGGCCAAAATACTAGTCATAAGATCGCCTTGTGACTATTAATTTAGCCAATCAGCAATTACTCCTTGAAAATCAACAGAATGACCAATATAGTGGCCACTAGAATACTTTGTGACTATTATTTTGGTCGTTTTATGTCTGGATTAGCGATGACAAATCCAAGGGCCTTTTCAAAATACGCCAAAGAAGCCGCCTTTTTGCTCGGTCAACAGATCAAGCTCGGGCGCAAAGAGCGCCAATGGTCTGAGCAAAACCTTGCAGCCCGGGCCGGTATTTCCAGAGCGACCCTCCAGAAGATCGAGGCCGGCGAAATGTCTCCGTCCATCGGACTGGTCTTCGAAGTCGCCGCCCTGGTTGGCG
>DDWE01000050.1:15048-15760 GCA_002345625.1 Desulfuromonadaceae bacterium UBA2294
GCGGTGGATGATGACTTCTAAACCGGAAAACAAAGAAGCCTTTGTCTGGATCTGGCTTCCAGGAGAGACGCAACCGGTCGTCGCCGGCAAGCTTCAAGCGAATAACGGCACGGTTCATTTCAATTATGGCAAAAGCTATCTTGAGCGGGCTCACGACCAGAATCCCGCCATTGCGATTTACGAGCCGGAATTACCGCTGCGGGCCGGGGTGTTGCCCTTGCCAGGCAATCTGGAGATCCCCAATTGCATTCGGGATGCCGCGCCCGATGCCTGGGGGCGACGCGTTATCCTCAACCGGCAATTCGGACTGAAAGGTCGGGATGCGGATACCGGCAGTCTGGATGAGCTCACCTATCTTCTGGAGTCGGGATCAGATCGGATTGGGGCGCTTGATTTTCAGCGATCACCAACGGAATTCGTTCCAAGAACTCCAAACAATGCCGGTCTGGAAGAATTGCTGGAATCGGCCGAACNNAAGGTCGGGATGCGGATACCGGCAGCCTCGACGAACTCACTTATCTGCTGGAATCAGGGTCCGATCGGATTGGCGCTCTCGATTTTCAGCGCTCACCAACAGAATTCGTCCCCAGAATTCCCAACAACGTCAGTCTGGAAGAGTTGCAGGCATCGGCCACACGGGTCGAGCAAGGAGTGCCCTTAACCGCCGAGCTGGATCAAGCCCTCTTTCATGGCAGCTCCATTGGCGGTGCCC
>DDWE01000050.1:15785-36376 GCA_002345625.1 Desulfuromonadaceae bacterium UBA2294
AAATTTTCGTCCAGCAGTGATCTCTACAGCGTCGTCAAAGCCGAGTACCTTGCCATGCGTTTAGCCTCCCTTGCCGGACTGAACGCCGCACCGGTCAAACTGGTCAAAGCGGCCGGCAAGGATGTGTTGCTGATCGAGCGCTTCGACCGTATGGCGCTCGCATCCGGTTGGGCGCGAAAATCGATGGTTTCTGCCCTGACCCTGTTCGGCCTCAGCGACATGACGGCGCGTTACGCCAGCTATGAAGAGTTTGCCGAAATCATTCGCCATCGCTTTACGCAACCGGGAGAAACCCTCAAGGAGCTTTTTGGTCGACTGGTGTTTAATGTCCTGTGCGGCAATACCGATGATCATGCCCGCAATCACGCCGCGTTTTGGGATGGGAAAGAGCTGACCCTGACGCCAGCCTATGATATTTGCCCGCAAGCTCGTACCGGCAATGAAGCGACCCAGGCCATGCTCATCACCGGCGAAAACCGCTTCAGCCAACTCAAAACCTGTCTGGTGGCCGCGCACCACTTCCTGCTATCACGACAAGCAGCGGTCGAGGTGATCGAGCGGATCGAGACCGCCATACGCGGCCATTGGGAGAGGGTCTGCGAAGAAGCCGAGCTGAGCCCGGTGGAGAAGAACTATCTGTGGGGACGTCAATTCCTTAACCCCTTTTCCAGTGAGCGATGACCCGGATGAAATGAGGGGGATTAAGTATGGTGTCCCCGGAATTCCGAGGGCCCTCACACACCATTCGAAGTAGGGTAAAAATATCAGCAGACCTCTCCAAAGCAGGTAGACTATTGAGGCATTGTTACCGCAAACCCATGAAGAGGAGAATAACCCCATGAAACAAACCAAAGCCTACTCCGCCGCCAGCGCAACCACACCGCTCGCTGCCACCACCATCCCGCGCCGCGCCGCCACTGAGCGCGATGTCGCGATCGAAATCCTTTTCTGTGGCGTCTGCCACTCCGATCTGCACACGGTGCGCGACGAATGGCACAGCATTATGCCGACAGTCTACCCCTGCGTGCCGGGGCACGAGATCGTCGGCCGGGTGACCCAGGTCGGCAAGGGCGTCACCGGGTTCAAAACCGGCGATCTGGTCGGCGTCGGCTGCATGGTCGATTCGGATCACGACTGCCCGAGCTGCAAGGCCAACGTCGAGCAGTTCTGCCCATCGGCGGTCTTTACCTACAACGGCCCGGACAAGCACGGCACAGCACCGGTCACCTACGGCGGCTACTCGGAGAGCATCGTTGTCGACGAGCGCTTCTGCCTTAAGGTGCCGACCAATCTTGATCTGGCCGGGGTGGCGCCGTTGCTCTGCGCCGGCATCACCACCTGGTCACCGATCCGCCGCTGGGGCGATATCAAGGGAAAGAAGGTCGGCGTCGTCGGCCTTGGTGGCCTAGGGCACATGGGGTCAAATTTGCCCACGCCCTCGGCGCCCACGTTACGGTCTTCACCACCTCTCCGGGGAAAAAAGACGATGCCCTGCGCCTCGGCGCTGATGCTGTGATCCTGTCAAAGAATGCACAGGAGATGAAGGCACACGCCGGGACGTTTGATTTCATCCTCGACACCATCGCCGCCGACCACGACATCAACGCCTACCTTGGCATGCTGTCCCTCGACGGCAACCTGACCCTGGTCGGCGCCCCGGAAACGCCACTGCAGGTCTCGGCCTTCGCCTTGCTCTTCGGCCGCAAGAGCCTCTCCGGCTCGCTGATCGGCGGCATCAAGGAGACTCAGGAGATGCTCGATTTCTGCGGCAAGCACAACATCACCTCTGATGTCGAGATCATCCCGATTCAGAAAATCAACGAGGCCTACGAACGGCTGGTGAAGTCGGATGTCAAGTACCGCTTCTCCATCGACATGGCGTCGCTGAAGAGCTGAATCGGGATAATAACATCTCCCAACGAAGAGCATTAAAAGGGCAAGAGCTTGCACTACGAAGCGACACGAAGGGCACGAAGAAAAGCTTAAGACAAGCCAGAACTTTTTGGTTTTAAAACCAAAGCCTTAGTTTTTGTTTTCCTTCGTGTTCTTCGTGGTGAAAAAATCCTTCTCCTTTAATCTGAAGAGGCCGGGTAGCGCTGACATGACGACCATCACCGAAACCCTGCTCACCGAATCGACTATCACCGATGCGCTCGACGCTCTGGCGACGTTGCGCCTCGATATCTTCAAGGAATACCCCTACCTGTATCAGGGACGGCGCGAAGACGAACTCGCCTATCTGCGCAGCTATGCCGAGAAACCGGAGGCCTGCGTCATCCTCGCCAGCGACGGAACCGAAGTGATAGGCGCTGCGACCGGCATGCCGCTGATTCACGAAGACGCCCAACTGCGCGATGCCTTTGCTGGCAGCGGCTACCCGCTGGAGTCGATCTATTACGTCGGCGAGCTTTTGTTGCAACCCGCCTATCGTAGCGCCGGGCTGGGGCAAAAACTGCTGACACAGATGGAACGGCACATTCGTTCCCTCGGTCACTTCCAACAGCTGACCTGCGCCACGGTCGAGCGCCCTGACAATCACCCCCTGCGGCCAGACGACGCCATCCCCATCAGCCGCTTTTTGGCCCGCACCGGTTTTGTCCACCTGCCGGGGGTGACCACCCGTTTCACCTGGCGCGAGACCGACGGCGTCAAACGCGAGCACACCATGCAATTCTGGATAAAGGACTTAAGCGCAGCCGCGGGCGCATGAGGGAAAAGAGGCCGGCGTCTTTTTTATAAGGCAGCCTGTCGCCTTTTCGTCCCTCCCCCCGCTCCCGTTCCTCAGCAGATATCGGGTAAAAAGCCCTGACACGTTGATGGCCTCCCAGAAGATGCGGTCATAGCCATCGACACGTTGATCAACGCCCCTCAGTGGAGTTCGATCATTTAGCAATTTCTTGTCATGGCGGTTTCTGTTACATTAAAACTCTGCAAGGGCAAAGTTGAAGCAATTCAGCGACGCAAAGCCACGGGTCCTGCAAAATGGATAGCCGGGTTATCAGGAGTCACGAATGAACGATCAAAGATCAGGCCATCCGCAATTTTTCGTGGATGGCCTACGTGTTTCCAGAGGCAAATAATGGGTTACCTGCGCTTTTACCGACGATTTCGCATCTTTCCCGGCGTGTGGCTCAACGTGTCCAAAACCGGGGTTTCGCTCTCCTTCGGCCGGCGAGGATTCACCGTGACCATCGGCAGGACCGGGATACGATTCACCGCCGGGTTGACCGGGACCGGGCTATTCTACACAACGCATTTCCCGCACAAAAAGACCGATAAGAACAAGGACGAATCCCTATCGGGCGAACATGGTCTTGAAAATCTTGAAACCCTGAAAAAAGAACTGCACATGGAGTGAACTGATGGCGAGAAAAAAAAAGGGCGACGACCTGATCGGTGGCATCGTTGTCGGTGTATTAGCGGCGCTGGTTATTCTTCTGGTTGTGGCACCCTACCTCATGCTCATCGGCTGGCGCTATTTTGCGCCAAGAGCCAAAACCGGTCTGCATAAGCTGAAAAACAACCCGGCCTTTTTCTGGCTGAATGACAAGGAAAAAGATCAGTTCCTCTCCTGTGCCAGGGAGCTTACCGACGCCATTGAACAGATTGAGAACGCCAACCAGACGGCACTGGCGGCCAATGTACAGAAAAACAACGACGGGACCTGGAACGCTCGGAGCCGAATCGGCAAACAATGCAAGGAGATCGTGCAGGAGAACACCCTGAGGGTGATCGGCTTGCGCGGTCAGTTCAGGGAGTTGGCACAAACCCCGTATGCGCGCTGGGATGAGTTTCGGAATGCCTATCTCTACTCCGAAACTCTGCGGATCGCTTTTGTCGCCTGGCTCTGCGCCATTCTCCCGTCGAGCATGCTCTTCGGCGATGGCTTTTTCTCCAATATTGCACTGCATTTCATGGCGCCATTCACCTTTATCCTGCAGTTCTTCTCCGACCGGTTTCACCCGCCTTACGGTGCCGACTTCAAGGTTCTGGGCTCATCCTTTGCCGTGGCTGCTCTGGCCGGCGTGGCCGCCTATATCCAGAGACAGGAGACGCTGACGCAACTGGCGCCGCAACCGCCAGAGGTCAACGTCGACAACGTCAGAAGCTACGAATTCGACATCATCCGTCCATTCATCGACGCCGACAAGGTGGAGGACATTTCGCAACCGGCGCTGCGCGAGTTGCTGGTCATCGTCCTGCTCTTCACCACCGTCGATGGAACACTCGACCAGCTTGAAGCCTTCGTCCTCAACAGCATCCTCGCCAACCACTGGCAGGATTCCTGGGGCGATGTCAAAACCTTCCGCGCCGAAACCTTTTCGAGTCTTGATCAGATGGACGGCGCCACGCTCTTTTCTGATGTCGTCGAGCGCTCCACAGCGGCGCTGATCAAAGAACTCGACGCCACACAGATGCAGGCGGCCGATGCCTTGGTGAAAAAGGTCATCTGGATCGACAACGAGCTGGCCGAAGAGGAGCTGGAACTCTATGCCGTCTTCCACAAGCTCCTGCAATCAGCCGGTTTGGCCGCCAGCGAATCCGCCGCGCCGGAAACGACGCCGCTGCCGCTTGAGACGGCAACCGCCGCTCCGGCTCCGGCAACTACCGTCAACGCCGATGGTCCACGCTACAATCTGGTCTTCGATGGTACGGTCGTCGACGGCTTCGATCTTGAGGAGGTCAAGACCCGACTCGCGCACCTGCTCAAGTCATCCCCCGAAAAGACCGAGGCACTGTTCTCCGGAAAGCGTTTTGTTCTTAAAAAGAACACGACCCGTCAGCAAGGTGAATCGGCACTTTCGAAACTCAGAGCGATCGGCGCACACAGCCAGCTGGTCAAGGTCGAGGCCTGATGCCATGCACTGTTTTCCGTTCGGCATGCCGGTTCGACCGGTGGAACAACAGGACCGTAGCCCGAAACGGGTCTTTGTTCTCGGCGTCTATGCCAGCGCCGTCCACGCCCGCTGGCTGGGGCATGACGGTCGCACCTGGGTCAACGCGCTCGCCGTCGCCTCAGAACCTGAAATATTCTGGCGCGGTGACGATGCGCACACCATCATTGCCGCCATCCAGATTCCTCCCGCCGCCGGCAAACTGATCCCGGCCAGCCCCAGCCTCAACGGCCCATCCGGGCGCACCCTCGATGACAAATTCCTCGCACCACTTGGTCTCGAAAGACATGATGCCTGGCTGTGCGACCTGTTGCCGGAAAGTCGCAAAAACCCTGGCCAGGCCGCGGCGCTGACCCGCGCCTACGACCCGGTTCAGAATGAGCTCGGCTTGCCGGCGTATGACTGGCCGCCGGTCCCCGAGGTGCTCGCCAACAGTCAAAGATGCGCTGAGATCGAACAGGAACTGTGCGCCGCCGCACCAGACGTACTCATCACCCTCGGCGATCAGCCGCTGCGATGGTTCGTGTCGAAGTTCGGAAGTCGAGACCGACTATCAGACTATGGCGATGGAGAAGAGACCTACGGCCGACTGCATCCCCTATGTATTGCCGGAAGGAATCTTAACCTACTGCCTCTGGTTCACCCCCGGCAGGCCGGGGGGCTCGGGTCCCATTCGCAACGCTGGTCGGCATTGCACCAATACTGGATCGACAACCGAGCTGCCGGCCTACTCAATCGAGACTGAACAACGGCCCACAACATCTCACCGGTTCACCCTTGCCAAACACGCATGCGAAATAAAAAACCCGGGGACACCCTCCATATTTGCATTTATGCAGCGTCGCCCAATCGGTCACCTCTTTTTTTCGTTCATGGCCCTCTACGGCGGGAACCAGGCGCCGGTGCTTGCTCATAGGTGGCCCTGAGCAATCTATTGCAAAAACAAAACCCCACCAATTTCCGGTGAGGTTTGTCTGTTTCAGATCTAGTGGCTGGCGAAATTTGTCTAGGCCGGCGACCAGTAGCAGCGCTTGGGCGAAACAATCTTCTCCTCTTTTTTCAGCTGATTCATCGCCTTATCGACCTCTTTGCGGTCGAGTCCGCCGAGCTCGGCGATCTTCCCGGCGTTGAGCGGCTCGCCTGACTGGCGCATGACGGCTAGAACCTTTTCCGTGATATCCATTCGTTGTCCTCCTTGTCGTTTCAGGTGATGGCGATGAATATACAACTGGATGCGTCATAAATCGAGTGCTGATTTTGGTTGTTCCTGCTTTTTAATCGGTACAAAATCACTGTCCTGCCTGGCTGGCTGACGCGCAGTCGCGCTCTGCCGCATCCCGAAACCGCAATGGTGGCACCGCGCAATTTTAGAATCAATCAGCAGATTACCTCTGTACACGTTGTCGCAGACAGGTAAAATAGCACCAGCATTCTTATCATGGACACTGCCTGTACGGACAACCTTCCACAGCGCATGATGCCCGAATGACGCAACTTGCCTTGCCAATGGAAAGGACCAGCATGAAAGACATAACAGACGGGCACAGTGATTTTGATGGGATTTCGGAAACGCGTGACAGCAAATATCAGACATACATTCCAGGAGATGCCCGGATCGAAGGGTTTGGCACCATCAATGATCTGATCGCGCGCATTGCGAAACTCGAAAAAATGCTCAAGGAGTTCTCGGCTTCCACAAACGGAGCAAAATGAGCCTCTTTTTGATGGCTGTTCAGGACGATTACGCCGCGGCTATTTTTCGCGTGCCACCCTGGCACCTTGCGATCCAGAACAGAGCGGTCACTTCCGAAAACAAAAGCGCCTGCGGACCAAATCCGGTCCGCAGGCGCTTTGCGTAAGACCACCACAAGCTTGTTTCACACCTATATACAGCTGCGATATTTTCTCACCCTTTGGTCGCCGTAAAGATTGCCCGCAGCGGAGCCGGGTGCCCTTCGATGGTTTTGTTCGAATCATGTGGATGAAGAAAATCGGCCAGCGACTCGAAGGTCATCCAGTCGGTCGAGCGTTGTTCTTCCCGGCTGGTGCGGTTGGTATCGACGCAGGCGATATCCTTGAAGCCGCAGCGCTGCAGCCACAAGGTCAGGGCCGCGACCGAGGGGAGGAACCAAACATTGCGCATCTTGGCGTAGCGGCCATCCGGCATGAAAATCGTCTGTTGATCGCCATCGACGATCAATGTCTCCAGAACCAGCTGACCACCGGGGTGCAGACACCCCTTGAGCTCGAGCAGATGATCGAGAGGTGAGCGCCGATGGTAGAGCACCCCCATGGAGAAGACGCTGTCGAAGCAACCAAGGTTAGCAGGTATATCCTCGATGCCCAGCGGCAGGACATGATGCTGCGGGTCGTTGAGATAACGTTGCAGCACCTGGAACTGCAGCACCGAGATCGGGGTCGGATCGATGCCGATCACCAGCTCGGCGCCGGCGCCGCGCATGCGCCAACCGTGGTAGCCGTTGCCGCAACCGACATCGAGGACCGTGCGTCCAGATAACGGCTGGATGTGCGGCACCACCCGCTCCCACTTCCAGTCGGAGCGCCACTCGGTGTCGATGTCGACGCCGAACAGGCGATAGGGGCCTTTGCGCCAGGGGTGGAAGGCTTTGAGGCGGGCAACAAACTCATCCCGGCTGACCGGGCCGAGGTCTTTAGCACCGCCAATCTCAACCCGCTCCTTGATCTCGACGCACGAGGGCTGTAACGCTGGCAGAGCCTGCAGGGCGTCGAGCCAGTCCGCCATCTCCCGACGCCCGTCGATTCCGAGCTTTACCGGTAAGGTCTGCTGCAACTGTTGCGACCAGTCGTGCAATCCCAACGCTTCAAGCTGCGGATATAACGCACTGTAAAAATCCATCCTGATGAACCACCTTGTGCCGGCTGGTTTAAACCGCAATCAAAAGACAAAAACGCGCACCACAGAGAACACAGAGAAAATCAAAAGGCAGAGTAAACCGCCTCACACAAAGCCACAAATTCACAAAGGTTTAAACCAAACAGATCCATTGGTTATTCACTCCAGTAAAAACCTTTGCCTCACAGATTCCCCCCTTTGCAAAGGGGGGCGAGGGGGGATTTTATATCGCAACCAAGACAAATCCCCCTAAATCCCCCTTTTCCAAAGGGGGACTGAGTCGGTCGCGCCAGTCGTTGAGAGCGGTGCATAGCCAACAACGATTTTACCAAAAGCCTCCCTTGGTAACTTTGTGCCTTAACTGAGCGCATGCGAACGAGTGTGAAACCAGCCTTTGACCAACGTTAGAAACGACTCCCTGACTCCCAAACAGCAACTTCACTTGATCGCAACCAGCGAAGCAAAGTTGAAGCACTGGAACCAGAGATCGCTGAACGCAAAACCTGCCGCCTGCAGCCGCTGTTGATGGCAGTCCAGCGTCTCGGGGATCATCACCTTCTCCAGCGCGGTCCGTTTCTGGCTGATCTCCAGATCACTGTAGCCGTTGGCCCGCTTGAAATCGTGATGCAGCTCAGTATGCAGCTGCTGCCGCCCTGCTTCTGCAAAGGCAATCTTCTCTGACAGAATCAGGATGCCGCCCGGTCGCAACCCCTGGTAGATGCGCTCAATCAATGCCAGGCGCTGCGCCGGCGGGATGAATTGCAGGGTAAAGTTCAGCACGACGACGGAGGCATTTTCGATGACGACCTGCTGCAGATCGGCGCAAACCAACCGCACCGGAACCGTGGCCACCGTATCACGCGCGAGCAATTCACCGGCCCGATCAATCATCGCCGCCGAATTATCAACGGCGATAATGTCACAATCCGGCTGCCGGATGCGCTGACGCATGGCAAGGCTGACCGCCCCCAGCGAGCAGCCGAGATCATAGCAGTGGGTGCCGGGTTGGGCGTAGCGTGCCGCCAGAATACCGATGGCTGAGATCAGCATGCCATAGCCGGGGACCGAGCGCTGAATCATATCGGGGAAAACTTCGACGACCCGCTCGTCAAACTGGAAATCGATGATTTCACTCAGCGGTGCGGCATAAATAGCATCTGGTTTTTTGGGCACGGTCAGTTTTGTCTTTCTCGTAGTCGGTTCGAAACATGATGTCGCACAGCACCGGTGGGCACTGCGCGTGTGCAGTGTAAGCGAAGCGCCCACCTGATGAAAAGGAGATCTATGCTTTTGTAGCGGAAAAGTCGCGGCGGCGGCCGCAGTATCTCTCCCCCCTCAACTACACGATGCCTTTTAAATTCTGAGTTCAAGCTAAATCCTGCCGATTTGTTATGCTCAAGGCAGACGTAACGATCGCGGTCAGCAGAACAACAGTCGTAACAGGAGGTCACTCATGGTCGTCGGTGTGCTGAAAGAGATCAAGGCGGCGGAATACCGGGTCAGCATGACACCGACCGGGGTTGAAGTGTTGCGAGACAACGGCCACGAGGTTCTGGTCGAAACCGGCGCCGGGATCGGCAGCGGCTTCAGCAATGCAGCCTATGTACAGGCCGGCGCCCGGATCGTCAAGACTCCGGATGAAATCTATGAATACGCCGGAATGGTCCTGCACGTCAAGGAACCGCAGCCGTCGGAATATCCGCTGATCCGGCCGGGGCAAATTCTTTTCACCTATTTCCACTTCGCCGCCTCCGAATCGCTGACCCGCGCCCTGATCGAGACCCGGGCGGTCGCCATCGCCTATGAGACCATCACCGGCCTCGACGGCAGCCTCCCCCTGCTGACGCCGATGAGCGAAATTGCCGGGCGCATGGCGGCGCAGCAGGCGGCCAAATATCTCGAATGCGGTCAGGGCGGGCGCGGCATCCTGCTCGGCGGCGTGCCGGGGGTGCAACCGGCGACCGTCCTGATCCTTGGCGGCGGGGTTGTCGGCAGTCAGGCTGCCCTGATGGCCTGCGGCCTCGGCGCCCAAGTCTATCTGCTCGATACTGATCTGGACAAGCTGCGCCACCTCGCCGAGGTGATGCCGAAAAACTGTACCCCGTTAATGTCATCTCCGGCGTTGATCCGCGACCTGATACAGCAAGCAGACGCAGTGATCGGTGCCGTGCTGCGCCACGGCGCCAAAGCGCCGAAACTGGTAACGCGGGAGCTACTCAGAACCATGCGGCCGGGCGCGGTGCTGGTCGACGTCGCCATCGACCAGGGCGGTTGCTGCGAAACCTCGCGACCGACCACTCACAGCGCGCCGATCTTTATTGAGGAGGGGATCGTCCATTACTGCGTCAGCAATATGCCGGGCGCCGTCCCGCTAACTGCCACTGCGGCACTGACTCAGGCCACGCTCCCCTATGCTGTATCTATCGCCAACCAGGGCTGGCAGCAAAGTGCGCGGGACAATGCAGGAATCACGGACGGGATTAACATGGCCCTTGGTCAAGTGACCTGTCGTGCGGTCGCCGAGGCTTTCAATTTCGAGTATACGCCGGTCGATGAACTGCTGGCGCCAGTCGGCCCGACCGGGGTTTGAATGTGCCCGCCATAGTGATTCACCGGTTTTACGGGGACCGGGAGCGACGGTGCCAAGCCTTTCGCCCGTCCAGTGACTTTACGTTGATTGAACCGCCCCCCAACCGAACCACACCAGACGTCCGCTCTTTTTACCGTGATGAAGAGTCCATCGCCAGTCACAGCAAAAACATGTTACCCTTCGCACCATGAACAGTGCCCTCTTCTATGCTCTGGTCAGTCTGGCCGGTGCCGGCGTCCATGACGTCGTCTTCAAACGCTACGCGTCAAAAGAGCGCTCGCGCGGGGTCTATATCTGTACCATCGGCGTTGTCTGGGCGCTGTTGCAGGGGAGTTTGGCCCTGTATAAAGGCATCGATTTCTCCCCCAGCCCAACCACCCTCGCCTACGGCATGGCAGCCGGCCTGTTTCTGACCGCCTCCAATCTGCTGCTACTGGAAAGTCTGACCCATATCGACGCCAGCCTCGGCTCGACCCTTTACCGGCTGAACACGGTCGGCGTCGTGGTTCTCTCCATCCTGTTTCTGCATGAATCGCTGGGATTGTTCAAAGGGCTCGGCATCGCCGCCGGCCTGATCGCCGTTCTGCTCCTTTACCGGCGCAGCAGCGGCTCCGTTGCTGACCACCGCCGCTACCTGCTCTACTTTGCCCTGGCCCTGACCGCCGCCGGCTTTCGCGCCGGCTACGGCGTCACCTCCAAAGCCGGCCTGCTGGCCGGAGCCAATTTACAACTGCTGTTGCTGATCGGGGCGCTGAACTGGGTCCTGGGCGGGGCGGCGTACGCGCTGCTGCGTGAGAAACGCTTTCGGCTGACGAGGACAAAACTTTCTTACGCCACCCTCTCCGGCGTTCTGGTCTTTATCATCGTCAACGCCCTGCTGCTGGCCATGGAGCACGGCCAAGCCAGCGTCGTCATCCCCATCGCCAACATGAGCTTCATCATCGCCCTCGCCCTGTCGGTGGCGCTCGGCATGGAGCGCTTCACCCGGCGCAAGCTGCTGGCGATGCTGGTCGCCGTCGGCTCAATTGTGCTGCTGGCGCAGGTGTAGAACAAAAACACGTCAGGAGATGGTGCGAATTGAGAATGCTAATATCCTATCCGGCCGACTGCAGAACCCCCTATTGTTCTCATAGGCAGCGCAGAGAGCCCTCAGGGTCACCCCAAATACGGTCCTTCTGAAACAGGTTCATGATTCACGGAATCATCCACCAATTTTCGCCGTATGACGCACTCAGGAGATAAAGGGAAGGCAGGGAGCGAGAAAGGTGATCCTGTGGGTGGTTGCGTTGCGACCCTTGCAAGCACGATGATTGAAAAACCGGGGAGTGCCCCGGATTACCCGGATGACTCTTGCCGAACGACGCCAGAAGCGCGATCTTCAGCGATAGCACTACTCTTCGGGGGACAAAGCCCATAACCCGCATTCTACCCCCGGGGGCCGGGCAACAGAAGGTGACAGACGAGACTCAAAAGTAACGGGAAAAGCTCAGAAAACCCTGAACACCGTTGAGGTCGGATGTGGCGTCGGGCGCACTGTCGAATTCGAGGTTGGTCTGCAAAGCGCGCACGCAGATGCCGATAGAATCGAGAGGATTCAGGCGATATTCGATGCCGCCACGCACATAGCCACCGATACCGAAGGCTGATTCACTGTCGTCCGATGATTTCCGCAGAGCGGGACTAACCGTCAGATCGTCCTCATCGACATCATCGTTGTATTGACCAAAGACCATAGCCGGGCCGGCGGCAACATAGACCCGCCAGTGCTGTGAACTGCTGGCGATATAGACACCGGCCGCAACATCGGTCAATAAAAGTTCACTTTTGAGCCTGATCGACACCTGATTACTGGACGCAACGACAGTCGAATTGCGGTTGCGCGCACCGAACAGCAGACTCCCGTCCAATCCCCACACCGTATGTTCGCCGGCAAACGGATATTGAACGGCAATCCCGCCGTAGGGCATGCTCGACAAATCGTTTTCACTGGTGGTGGTGGCGTCGCTGCTTGCCGACTGCTGAAAATTGAGGTCATCACCGGCAAACCGCGCGGCGCCGAGCAGAACCTGAAGATAAACCGGCGACCGGGTCTGCTGAGCGTGCGCCGATGACACCAGAATCAACGACAGGAAGGCCAGAGTGGCAACACAGAATGGTTTTCGTACAGATCTTTGTCTCATCGCTTCATCCTGCCGGGAATGCACACGCGCCAGATCGCTGTCCTGGCCGCTGCGTCTTCCGGATCATTGGTAATGGGTTCAGTTTTTCATGATTCAATCTGCCGGCAGCTGCCTGATCGCACGGATCAGCTCATCGTTATCCGGCATCCCTTTGTGAACGTAACGGACAAACCCCGCCCGGTCGATGATGTAGGTGATCCTCCCGCTGCCGTACTGTTTGCGTATGGTGCCATCATCGACCAGCAAGGGGAAGCGCAAGTCGAGCTTTGCCGCAAATTCCTGATGGGTCTCCAACGTATCACTACTGACGCCCAGAACCTGGGCGTTCAACTCTTCAAAACGCACAATGTCGTCCTGAAAAGCCTGCATTTCACTGGTTCAGCCCGAGGTGAAATCGGCGTAGTACAGAGCAAGGACCACCGGCCCGTTCATCAGAACCTGGCTGAGGGTGATCTTGCCGCGGGTTGAAACAGCGGTAAAATCGGGTGCCGCAGCGCCAACCTCCAGTGCCGCAGCGTTGGAAGAGAACAGGGTTGCCGCAATCACGGCACCGGCACGGATAAGTCGTTTCATCGCAACCTCCTTTCATCTTGTAGAAATATACCAGAAAACAGCAGAAGAATCGGTATCCGGTGGGCTGAATGCGCTGACAGATGTTTTTTCCCGGAAGCTTGTGCCGTTACGACTTCAGTAAAGCTGTGAAAGGATCAGCAGGATACCGTCCAAAGTATCAACGGGGACGGTTGACCCTTGTTTGAATCGGTTCCTGATTGCCTATCGGGTGCCTCCCTGGGGAGGTCGCCTCAAGGTCCCGGGTAACCGTGTTGCCTAAATTTTACCGAAGAGATTGTGCCGGGTCGATTCTGCATTAGGCTTACAGTACAACACCATTAACGGATGAAGGAGGCATGTCATGCCCATTAAGGACTATTTTGAGCACACCAAGGGGATCGGGGTCCTGTCGACAGCCGACAGCGCCGGCCAGGTCGATGCGGCCATTTATGCGCGACCCCATTTTATGGACGACGGGACGATTGCGTTTATTATGCGTGATCGACTGACCCATCATAACCTCGGAGAAAACCTGTCGGCGGTCTATCTGTTCATCGAAGACGGACACGGCTACAAAGGGGTTCGGCTTTACCTTAAGAAGGTCAAGGAGGACACCAATCCGGAGTTGCTCGCACAGCTGACCCGACGCTGCCTGAGTCCGGAGGATGATGCGGCCAAAGGGTCCAAGTTTCTGGTCTATTTCGCCGTGAAAAAGACTCTGGCCCTGATCGGCAGCGACAGCCCGCAGTTCAGGATGGCCTGATCAGCGGCCCTGTGTGAACCATTCAGGACCCGGTTCGGGATGTCTGTTCGTTGCGCTCTCTTTTCGCGGCGCGCTATTGACATTTTATTGGCAAAAAGTAATCTTGACTGGCACTTACGCTTCGAAATGGCTGTTGCCGTCCTGCCACTAGAGACGGACACCCCCTTCCCGGCCTGAAGGAGCCCCTGTTGATGTCTGTCCAGCCTTTGACACCGCCCCCAGCGATCCGGAGCCATCGAAAGATCCGACGCTATCGGCTAGCAGCCATCGGTCTGCTGATCATCGGCATCGGCTTCTCCATCGTCCTGTGGCACTTCACCCGTCAGACGGTACACAACACCGAAAAAGGCCGTTTCGACCACTACTCAGAAATGATCAGGGGGATGCTCGGAGAGCGGATTGACGAGCACGTTTCCGCCCTGCGCGGCATGCGGGCGTTCATCAATGCCAGCGAGCGCGTCACCCGGACCGAATGGCAGCGCTATGTCAGTGACCTTGATGTCGACCGCCACTTTGCAGGGGCCCTCGGCTTTTCGTTCATCCGCTATGTCCGCCGCGACGGGCTCGGGGCATTTCTCACGGCGACCCGCGCCGATGATGCGCCTGATTTCCAGGTCAACACCTCCG
Source organism: Desulfuromonadaceae bacterium UBA2294 (assembly GCA_002345625.1). Taxonomy (GTDB): domain Bacteria; phylum Desulfobacterota; class Desulfuromonadia; order Desulfuromonadales; family UBA2294; genus UBA2294. Next base: position 30,268 of record DDWE01000050.1, read on the forward strand.
GTGCACACCCCGATCTGGGTATTATTGAATTTATCCAGCCTCTGGAACGGAACCGGTCGGCGGTCGGCTACGACCTCGGACAGGAGAAGGTGCGTCGTCAGGCCCTTTTCGACGCCGTTGATCTGGATCAGGTGGTGCTCACCAGCCGGCTCACCCTGATCCAGGATAAGCAGAAACAGCCTGGTTTCTTGCTGGTGCTGCCGGTCTACAACCAGGGGGCTGTAATCACCACCCGGGAAGAACGCTGGAGAGCGCTGCGTGGCTGGGTCGGCGCCTCGATCCGCATCGGCAACCTGCTTTCCGGGATTGATTCCTATTTCAATACCCCGCTCGATATCGAAATCTTCGACGACAGCACCGGCAATCCGCAAAGTCCGCTCTACGATGCCGATGGCAGACTGCGGTCGGCCCTGCCCGCCCACCAGACAGACCTCAATCAGCAGGGACTGCACAGCCAAATCACACTGGAAATCGCCGGGCGCACCTGGAACCTGAACATCATCGCCCTGCCGGGGTTCACCCAGCCGATCGAGCATCACACGCCGGAAATCCTGCTGGCAGGCAGCTTGCTGCTGAGCCTGTTTGCGGCACTACTGGTCGCCTCCTACGCCAAACCCCTTGAGCAGGCCCGGACCCTCGCCGAAAAAATGACCGCTGACCTGCAGGCGAGTGAACAGCGCTTTCAGAAGATGTTTCGCGATCACAATGCGATCATGCTGCTGGTGGAACCTGTGGACGGCCGGATCCTCGATGCCAACACCGCCGCCTGTCAGTTCTACGGCTACACGCCGGAGCAGCTCAAGGCGATGTTGGTCAAGGACATCAGCGCCAACCCGCAGGAGGTCGTTACCGCAGCCCGGCAAAAGGTCATGGCCGGTGAGGCCCGTACCTTCGAGTTTCAGCATCGCCTTGCCTCCGGCGATATCCACGATGTCGAGATCCACTCCTCACCGGTCGAGATTGGAGACCAGACAGTGATCTTCTCCGTCATCCATGACATTACGCCGCGCAAAATCGCCCAACAGGCACTGGCTGAAAATGAGCAGAAATACCGGGCCTTGTTCGATGAAGCTGCTCACGGCATGGCCGTGGCCGATCTGGAGACCGGGCTGGTTCTGGCCTGTAATCGCAAACTGGCGCAGATGGTCGGTCGCGAGGTCGATGAGATCGTTGGCCACCCCCAGGCTATCCTCCACCCGAGCGAATCTATCACCAGCGGGCAGAGTCGCAGCTTCCTTTTTCACCGCGAACGCAACCCTGATCAGTTGGTGGCCGACCAGTTACAAACCCGAGACGGACGGCTTGTTGCGGTCGAGATCAAAACCAGCCGCCTGATCCTTGGCGGACGTGATGCGCTGCAGGGGTTTTTCTACGACGTCAGCGAACGTCACCAGACCGAGAAATCACTGCGGGAGAGTGAATCCCGCTTCCGCCTGGTGTTTGAAAGCAACCCGGATCCGGTGATCCTGTTCCGGTTCGACACTGGCGACGTCATCGATGTCAACCAGGCCTTTGTCAACGCGACCGCTATCTCGCGACTCGAGGCACTGGGACACAGCGCCGAACAACTTGGCTTGTGGGTCGAGGCAATGGACCAAAAACACTTCTGGCACCAGTTGCGGGCTGAAGGGGCGGTCAACAACTTCGAAGCCGAGTTCCGGGCTATCGGAGGACTGATTCGGACCGGTCTGTTTTCAGCCCGTCAGATCAATATCAACCGCGAGCCCTGCGTTCTGGCCACCATCCGTGACATCACCGTCGAAAAGACCGCCGAGCGCAGCCTGATCGCAATGGACCAGATGAAAAACGAGTTCATCTCCACTGCGGCCCATGAGCTGCGCACGCCCTTAAGTGCCATCATGGGCTTTACTGAACTGCTGCTCACCCCCGGAGCCTTCGGCAGTTTCAGTGAAGCACAAAAACACGATTTTCTCAGCCAGGTTTACGAGCGGGGCGAGGCGCTGTCGCGCATTATTGACGATCTGCTCGATATCAGCCGCATCGAAAGCGGTCATCCGATCACCCTCGATCTGCAACCGGTCGATTTGCGCGATGTTCTGGTCAAGGCCTTCGAATTTTACCGGTTGCATGATAAAAGCCATCTCTTCCAACTCACCCTCCCGGACGACGACGCAACACAACTGCTGGACATCGACCGGCAAAGGATCAATCAGGTGCTTGAAAATCTGTTGAGCAACGCGGTGAAGTATTCACCAAAAGGGTGCGAAATCACGATCGAAGGCAGTGTGCAGCCGCAAGGCTGGGAGGTCCGGGTTAAGGATAAAGGGATCGGCATGACCCCGGAACAGGTCGCCCGGGTCTTTGACAAATTTTATCGCGCCGACGCCTCCAACACGGCCGTTGGCGGCCTCGGACTTGGAATGAGTATCGCCAAACAGGTCATCGATGCCCACGGCGGTAAAATCTGGGTTGTGAGCAGCCCGGGACAGGGGACCCAGGTCGGTTTCTTTCTGCCCACCACACCGGACTGACTGCGTGGACCTGAGACCATGCGTCGGCGGCACCCTTTTTTCAGGGCCCGTCAGAAACAACGCAATGTACGCACACACAGTCAAGACCGGCAGCAGATTCCGGATCAGAAATCAAGCCGGTAGCCCGTCGTAAAGAAATAGCCACTGCGATTATCCTGCACACCAGCGGCCTGTTCACTGGACCACTCGGCGCCCCCTTCAAACTCGAAGTGGTAGCGCCTTTTCAAGACATACTCCAGACGCAGGAGGGGGCGGAATTTCCATTGTCTGCCATCATCATATTTATTGGTCCGATAATCGAGAACCGCTCTGGGGTTGACGCGGAAATTCCTGGTCACAGGATAACGGGTGTTCACGCTCGCCGAGTAGAGGTTGTAGCTGGTGCTGTCTGAATAGCGGGCCCCGAGAATCGCGATATCCCCATCCTTGATCAGGCTGCTGCCGATGAGCTGCATGGAATAATAAAATTCCATGTCGGTCCCCGGTTGCGCAGCCACACCACCTGAAGCCGGCGTGCTGGAAAACCTCGACGCGGTCACGTCACCGCTGAGCTGCAGCTTCTGTGTCAACGGCTGGGTGATGCCGAGCGTGTAAGAGGTGCTGGTAGCAGTTCTGTCGAGCGCCAGTTGGCGAATTTCATCATCGGTATAAAGTAGTTGCAATGCGCCGATGTCGTAGACTGGCTGCCCTTGCAGAGCGTTTCCGGTCATTAAAATCGGGCTGTTGCGATAATCCACCGACATGTTCAGTGACGTTTTACTGGGCAGCAGCCAGTTCGCCGTCAGCAATGCGGTATTCAACTGTTTATATGACGTATCGTAATCGACCAGACTGAAGAACGACAGGGATGGGTCAAAGTAACGCACTTCGCCACCAACTGCCTGCCGATCGAGCATCCCTTCAATATTCTGAGTGATGTAATACGTGCTGAAGTTCCAGCGGTTGGCAAATGTTCCCAGATCGACGCTGACCCCGTAAAAGGGGCGATCAGTATCGATGGTCGTATCGGTTGCCGAAGCAACCGGAAAACCACCGACCAGGTTCAGCGCAACCACATCATGTAACTGCCAGTGCAACAACCCGCCATCAAATCGCCCGAGCACCCCGCCATTACTACGGGTTTGCCTGCCGATCCGGGCCGACAGATCGAGTCTTCGCGCCAGGGCATCGACATAGAGTGAACTGATGGTCGATTCATCTTTGCCGTCTGCCATGAAGTCGTTCTCAAATCCACCGACAAAGGCGGCGCGGAGATCATAATTGTCATTTCGCAGTCGGGCATTGGCATCAAGGTTGGTACTCAGGGAATTTCGGTTTACAATATCACCGGCACTGTCAGTGTAGGTGACATCACGGTCATAAAACTGGGAGAAGCTGCCATACCCCTCGCGCTGCCACTGATCTTTTGTCTCTGACTCTTTGGCCTTGCGTAACTTTTCTTTTGGTGTCTCACGCGCCGTCAACAGACCGGCCAGGCGCTGCTGGACCCGCTCAAACCCTTCACCTTCAGGATAGAGTTCAAGGTAGGTTTCGTATTCGGCCCGGGCATGCGCCTGCTGTCCGTTCCGTTCCCGGGCCAGACCGAGAAACTCCAGTGCCTGCTGCCGAACACCCGGATCGACAGACTGGACCAGTCGAGTGTATACCTGAACCGCGCGCGGATAGTTCTCGGCGATCATCGCCGCTTCCCCTTCATCAAGCAATGCCTGCTCATACGGATCGGCATGCAGAACCACACCTGTTTTTCTGGAGGGGACAGAAGCTTCTGGTCGAGCCGCAGCAGGGGATGAAGGCGGGAACACTTCCCGGGTCAACGATCGATTACTCTGCGGCGCCACAGTGACCCAGGCTTGCGGAAAGTCTTTTTTTAACCGCTCGTAAACCTCATTGGCCGACTGCTCATCGGCAAAAAAACCGAGCCAGAGGCTGTACCAGAGACGACCATTCTGCTTAAAATTGGTGGTGTAAAGTTGATTTATTTTGAGAACATCTGCCTGCGGCAGGGCGGCCAGGTTAAGCGGGGCAGGCTTCGATTCAAGGTTGATCGCGTAACGGTTTTTCGCCTCAGCAGGAACGGTCTCGACAACGTCGCGCGTGACCACAATTTTCAAATAACGGGGATCTGAACTGCCGAGCCGGTTGAAGTACACCTCGCCTGCGAAGCGGAGCAGCAGCTGGACCCGCCCGGTTGCGTCGGCTTCGTAACTGATCTCGGTCAACGCGCCGCTACTTTTTCTGTTCCAGCTCAGATTCATCGATCGGTCAAGATCAGACAACTGGTTCGGGTCACCAAGCGCTCGCAGCTCGATCTGAAGCAGATCCCCTTTACCGAGCGGCGTATGCTTCTGGTATTGCATCGGCATACCAAAATGCAGGTCTATCTTGGTCGTCGGGCCCGAGGTTTTAACATCAGCCGAATCGACGACTGGCACTTCGGCGATGGCCACCGCTCTTTCATCCAGAAAGCCTATGCCGACAAACAACAAAAACAGAGATAGCACGCGAACTGATCGAATCATTTATTTTCCCTTATGGAGCGCGAAACCTTCAGCAGGATACTGCGATAATCTTCCCCTTGAGCGACCGAATAGACCTGCGGCTGACTGAAGTAGACGGTCACTCGGAAACCGGTTACGCTAGCCCCTTCGTAGACAACTTCAGAGATCTCTGCCGGGTTACCCTGCATTGCATGAATTGCCTCCCGATGATAAAGCGCTTGCGGGTCATCGGCATTGAGGGCCATTGGCTCGAACTGGATCTGCAATTCATCCCCTGTGGCCGCCGGGAAATGCCGAATATAACGAATCGGAAAATTGAACGAAATCAGGGCGTCGATCTGTTCGCGCTGCTCAAAAATCTTCACATCGGCAAGGACCTGGGCCCGAACCGGCTGGGACAAAAGACTTGCCGGGCAGACCAAAAGCAGAAGCAAAGCAAGGGGCAAGCAGGTTTTACGACCGGTACGATTCATCTAGAAACTCCCGTTCGTACGATGCTCACTGTTTCGGCTGCGTGAAATCGTCGTCAGGCTGCTGTCCGTATAGGTGTGGCAAGCGCCGGCACAATTGCGCAGTTCACTGACAGTGTAATTGGCACCCCCACTGACTTTCCTGTGCTCGCCAGCTCTATAGTCATTGGCGTGACATCCGGCACAATCCGGCTTGTAGGCTGCTGCCGGCCAGGGAACAATCTGGCTGTTACCGCTGTGACAGTCGACGCAAGTGACGCTGGAACGATGGGCGCCAGGATAAGTAGATGAGTTGTGACTGAAACTGATGGTCGCCCAGCCGCTGGTCCGGTGGCAGTTATCGCATTGCTGTGTGGTGGCAAAATGACCACCCGGAGTACCGGTCGCCGTAGTGCCGTTATGACAGCTGGAGCAAACCCCGGCAGCACTGGAGTGATCAAAGCTGGCCGGAGTCCAGGCCAGAGTCGAATGGCAGAGATCGCACGGGCTGCTGGTCTGGATATGGGTGCCCGGTTTACCGGTCGCAGTCACACCATTATGGCAGCTGGTGCAGCTGCCGGTGATGGCGGTGTGATCCATCCGGACCGTAGTCCAGTTGTTGGTGATATGGCAATCATCACAACCGTTGGTCGAGGTGATATGCGTGGCG
>DDWE01000002.1 GCA_002345625.1 Desulfuromonadaceae bacterium UBA2294
CGCTCATGCCGATGCCACCAATACCAACAAAATGAATCCGTCTGATTTTCCCGTACATCAGTTCACCCTCTGTGCAGATCGGCACAGGCCCCGGCAGACATCGAGTATGGCCGCTGCTGCGCCACTTTTTGCCTGTAGACGGGCCGCCGCTGCCATCTGTTGCAGCCGGTTGCGATCCTGCAACAACGTATTAATCGTGTTGGCCAGATGCTTAGCCGTCAGTTCCTGCTGCGCAATCATGACCGCCGCCCCGCCCTCGGTCATAACCCGCGCATTGGCGCTCTGGTGATCAGCAGCCGCATGCGGATAAGGGATCAGAACAGCCGGCCGGCCGCTGGCGGCCAGCTCGGCCAGAGTTGTCGCCCCGGCCCGGCAGACCACCAGATGGGCTTGCCGATAGACGCTGGCCATATCATCAATAAATGCTTCGATCCGGACCTCGCGGCGCCCCTGATCGGCATAGGCCTTCTGTACGGTTTCCAGATCGGCCTGCCCGGTCTGATGGATGATCCGAAGCCCAGCGGGGAGCAATGGCAAAGCCGCACACAAAGCAGTGTTGATCGCTTGCGCCCCGCGCGACCCGCCGAACACCAGCAGGAGCGGTGCGTCATCCGGCAGTTCCGGACAGGCTTCCATCTCGCTACGCACCGGATTTCCGGTCACTTCAATCCGGGCACCGGGAAAAGCGCTGCGGGTCGCGTCAAAGGAGATGCAGACCCGATCGGCCCAGCGCCCGAGCAGGCGATTAGTCAAACCGGGGAGCGCATTCTGCTCATGCAGTACAGTCGGAATCCCCTGCAACCGTGCTGCGATCACCATGGCGGCGGAGGCATACCCACCGACTCCGACCACCACGTCAGGAGCAAATCCGCGCAGGATTTTTCGCCCCTGGGCGATGCTGGCGAACAGGCGACCGACGGCAGCCATCTTGCCGAAAATGCCTTTACCGACAAAACCGCTGGCATTAACCAGTTGCAGAGGCCAACCGAGCTCCGGTAGCAAGCGGGCTTCGATGCCGCGCGCGGTACCAACAAACTGCACTTCGGCTTCCGGCCGTTGCGCCCGGAAGGCCTCGGCGATGGCGATTGCCGGAAACAGGTGTCCGCCGGTGCCGCCGCCGGCCAGCAGGAGCCGCCTCATCGCGACACCTCCGGCACCTGACTGGAGATATTCAGCAGCACACCAACGGCAAACAGGGTGGTGAGCAGGCTGGTGCCGCCGTATGAAAGGAACGGCAGCGCCAGCCCCTTGGTCGGCAGCATCCCCATAACCACTGCGATGTTGACGAAGGCCTCCATGCCGAGCAGCAAGCTGATGCCAAAGGCAAGGTATCGCCCGAAATGGTCCGGACAGGCCAGAGCTGTTTTCATCCCCCGGGCAATCAGAAGCAGAAACATGGCGGTGACGACAAAAACACCGATGAAGCCGAGTTCCTCGCCCAGCACCGAGAAGATAAAATCGGTGTGCGCTTCCGGCAGGTAGAACAGCTTCTGCTTGCTCTCACCCAGGCCGTTACCGGCAAGTCCACCCGAGCCAAAAGCGATCCAGCTCTGAATGATCTGGAACCCGGTGTTGGACGGATCCTCCCAGGGGTTGAGAAAAGCCAGGATCCGCTTGCGCCGGTAATCGACGTTCATGACCAGAAAATAGAGGGCGGGCATGGCCAGAGCCGCCAGCATGAACAGGTAGCGCAACCGCGCCCCGGCGATGCTCACCATCACCAGCAGAACCGCCGACAAGGTCAGGGCACCACCGAGGTCGGGCTGTAGCAGCAACAATCCTACCAACAGAACCATGATCAACAGATAAGGGAGGAATCCATAGGCAAACTCACGGATACGCTCCCCTTTTTTGCTGATGGAATGGGCGAGATAGACGACCAGTGCAAACTTCACCACTTCTGACGGCTGCAGGGATAAACCGGGCAGGCGGATCCAGCGGGCGGCACCACCAATATGTTTGCCAACCCCCGGTATCAACACCAATACCAGCAGCACGATACTGATCAGCAGACCGAGGGCGGCGACTTTTCGGTAATGCCGGTAGTCGATCTGCATGGCGAACGCCATAATCATCAAACCGGCGACCGCAAAAATGCCCTGGCGTTTGAGAAAGTAAAAACCATCGGCAAATTTCTTGCCGGCCATAATCGACGACGCCGAATAGACCATCACCACGCCGAGGCAGGTCAGGACAACCGAGAGCAGCAGGATCGAGGTGTCGAATTCCCGACGCAGCATCATGCTGTCACCTCTCCGTTGCCGCGCAATTGTCGGACCAGCTGACTGAAACGCTCGCCGCGCTCGATGTAGCTTTTGAACATATCAAAGCTCGAACAACCAGGCGACAGCAGCACCGCGCCACCGGCCGGGGTCAACTGCTGTGCCAGAATCACGGCGGACTCCAGACTATCGGCTCGATGAATGGTGGTGCAGCCGTCGAGTTCACGTGCCATGCGCTCGGTTGCCTCACCAATCAGGATCAGCTGAGCGACTTTGCTGCGGACAGTTTCAGCAAGGATGCCGAAATCGCCCCCCTTATCCTTGCCACCGGCAATCAGGGTCACCGGCGCGTTCAGACCGGCCAGGCTCATCACAACACTGCCGATATTGGTCCCCTTGGAGTCATCGTACCAGCAGACACCATCGAGTTCCCGCACCAACGCCATGCGGTGCGGCAGGCCGGTAAAGTCGCAGGCTGCGCGCCAGGCGATCTGAGGCGGACACCCCTCAATCAGCGGCGCCACCAGCGCGGCCATGACGTTGGCGATGTTGTGCAACCCTTTGATCTTCAGTTCGGCGACCGGGAATCGGACCAGTACTCCACGCCGTTCCCAGACGATATCGATCCCGTCAAAACCGATCCCTTCCGCCACCGGTGCCCGGCAGGAAAAAAGCACGACCTCGGGCGCTATGCCGTCTGCCGCCAGCAGCACATCGTTATCATCCGCGTTCAGGATGGCGATATCGGTGTCGATCATATTCTCAAACAGCCGCCGCTTTGCCGCCGCATAGCTGGCCATATCGGGGTAGCGGTCGAGATGATCGGCGCTGATATTGAGCAACAGGCCGTAGCGCGGGTGGAGTGTGTCGATGGTCTCGAGCTGAAAGGAGGAGAGCTCGACCACGATCCAGTCCCAGTCACTGCGCTGTGCCGCTTCGGTCAACGGCTGGCCGAGATTGCCACCGACAAAGGTCTTCTTCCCCCAGGCTTGCAGAATGGCGCCCAGCACTTCTGTCGTCGTCGATTTGCCGTTGGTACCGGTAATACCGATCACCGGCGCGGTCAGTTCGCGCGCCGCCAGCTCGATTTCACCGATGACCGCCACTCCGACTGCTCGCGCCGCCTGCACTGGATCAATGGTCTCCGGGACCCCGGGGCTAAGGACGACCAGATCGGCTGAGGTAAACAGTTCACACGTATGGCCCCCAAAATCGTAATGAATCGGCAGACCGTCAAGTACATCCAACCCGGGGATCTCGGTTGCCGGACGACGATCGCTGAGCACCAGACGGCCGGCCCTCGATGCCAGGAAACGGCACAGGGCGATGCCACTTTTTCCGGCACCCACGACAACAATCTGTTTTCCGGCGTAACAGCTCACGGTCATCTCAGTTTCAGTGTCGATAATGCAATCAGGGCCAGGATGATACTGATGATCCAGAAACGGACGATAATCTTCGGTTCCGGCCAACCCTTGAGTTCAAAATGGTGATGGATCGGTGCCATGCGGAAAATCCGCTTCCCCCAGAGGCGAAAGGAGGTGACCTGGGCTATGACCGACAGCGCCTCGACGACAAAAATTCCACCGACAATCACCAGCACCAGCTCCTGTTTGGTGATGACGGCAATGGTCCCCAATGCACCGCCGAGGGAGAGACTGCCGACATCCCCCATAAAGACCTGGGCCGGATAGGTGTTGAACCACAAAAAACCGAGCCCGGCTCCGACCATGGCGCCGCAGACAATGGCCAGTTCACCCGCCCCCTGCACACTGCTGATCTGCAGGTAAGCCGCCAGTTTGGCGTTACCGGCGACATAGGCAAACAGCAGGTAGGTGGCCGAGGCAATAATCATCGGCCCGATCGCGAGACCATCGAGGCCGTCGGTCAGATTGACTGCGTTACCGGAACCGACCACCACCAGGACGATAAACGGCACATAAAGCAGGCCGAGTTCGGGGCGCAACCCTTTGAAGAACGGAAAGGCCAGGGTGGTGTCGAACGACGGGTAGATGTAGAGCAATGCGGCTGCCGCTGTCGAAACCAGTAGTAACCAGAACATCTTCCCCCGCGCAGACAGTCCATCACTGCTTTTGCGTTTCACCTTGCGGTAATCGTCAATAAAACCGACCGCACCGAAGCCGACCGTGACCAGCAGGGTGATCCAGACATAGATATTATTGAGATCGGCCCACAACAACACCGGCAGGACGATCGCCAGCAGGATCAGGGTGCCGCCCATAGTCGGCGTCCCCTCCTTCTTGAAATGCGATTCCGGACCGACCTTGCGGATACTCTGGCCAATCTGCAGCCTTGAGAGGGTCCGGATCAGCCAGGGACCGAGGAGAAACGAGATCAGCAGGGCGGTGATCGCCGCATAGATGGTCCGAAACGTGATGAACTTGAACACGTAGAAGACCGAGAACTCGGTATGCAACGGGTAGAGGAGATGATATAGCATCAGGCCTCCCGGATCGCGCCAGCTGCTGCGCCCATCCAGGCGCGCAGGGCTTTGCTGATAATTTCCATACGCATGCCGCGCGAGCCCTTGACCAGAATCACATCCTCTGGTTGCAACAGAGTCGACAGCAGCTCCAGCGCCGCAGCGTGCGAAGCGGGTGTGTAGACCGTATCGGCGGTCATCCCGGCCTGACGGGCACCCGCTGCGAGTTCAGTCCGTTGTGCGCCCAGAGCGAGCAGCACATCGGCCTTGGCAGCGACGACGGCACCGGTCTGCCGGTGCAAGGCCGCGGTCTCGGTGCCGAGCTCCAGCATGTCGCCGAGAATGGCTATGCGGCGACGCCCGTCTGCCAGGTCGGCCAGGGTCTGCAGGGCGGCGGCAACCGAAAGCGGATTGGCGTTGTAACTGTCATCAATCAACACCCGCTTGTCGGCCAACAGGTGGGTTTCCATGCGCCCGGCGCAGGGCTGGAAAGCTCTCAGCCCCGCAGCAATATCGTCCCCGGCGACCCCGACGACGTGAGCCGCGGCAGCGGCGGCCAGCGCATTGCTGACATTGTGTCGTCCGGCCACTGGCAACTGTACCCGCCAGCTTCCATCCGGCAGCACCAGCAAAAATTCCGGCTTTCCGTCGCGCAAGGACAACTCCTCGGCCCTAACGGTTGCCGCTGGATCAAAACCGTAGAGAACGCGGCGGACACCGTTGGCCACCGGCAGGGCGCAAACGCGCGGGTCATCGGCGTTGATAATCGCGCAGCCGCCAACCGGCAGGGCTGCAAACAACTCCCCTTTGGCACGGGCAACTCCGTCGATGCCGTGCAGGGTCTCCAGGTGCGCCGGTCCGACGTTGGTAATGATACCGACCGTCGGTGCGGCGATTTCACTGAGACGGGCAATCTCACCGCGAGCGCTCATCCCCATCTCCAGCACTGCCCAGCGTTGATCCGGTTCGAGACGGAACAGGGTCAACGGTAATCCGATCAAGTTGTTGAAATTACCGGCCGTGACCAGGGTCGGTGCCTTGCGCTCTAGAATCGCTGCCAGCATCTGCTTGGTCGTTGTCTTGCCCGAGCTACCGGTCACCGCGATCACCGCCCCATCGAACGAATGACGTACGGCCGCAGCCAGGGCACCGAGGGCGATCAGACAGTCGTCCACCACAAGAACCGGCACGGAAAGCCCGGAAACGACATCTTCGCTGAGGCAGGCAACCGCTCCGTTGCGCACCGCCAGGGTCAGAAACTCATGGCCATCGTAATTCTCGCCACGCAGCGGGATGAACAACTCTCCGCTGCGTAAGGTCCGGCTGTCGGTTGAAATGGCGCTGAAGGTGCCGGTTGCATCGGCCGGGATCAGGCGGCCGCCGGTAATACGGGCGATGTCAGCCAAGTTGAAGTTCATGACTGCCACCCATTCTGCAGCAGGGCGGCGCGCAGTTCTTCGCGATCATCGAAATGCAGCCGCTGGCTGCCGATGATCTGATAATCCTCGTGCCCCTTGCCGGCAACCAGCAGCAGATCACCCGGTTGCAGAGCAGCAACAGCAAAGCCAAGCGCCGATCTCCGGTCAACGATCACCCGATAGCCGTTCGCGTCAGGGTTTCCGGCGTCCGCTTCGCTCAATTCCGTTGCGAAGCGGCCCTGCACACCGGGAAGAATCTCGGCAATAATCGACGCAGGGTCTTCCGTGCGCGGGTTATCGGAAGTGACAATCACCAGACCGGAATAGCGGGCGGCAATCTCGCCCATGACCGGGCGCTTGCTCCGGTCGCGGTCGCCGCCGCAACCAATGACGCTGATGACCCGGCGCGGTTTTAAATCGCACAACGTGGTCAGGACATTCTCCAGGGCATCACCGGTGTGGGCATAATCGACCAGGACCAGGGCATCGCGTGTATTCTCGATCCGCTCCAGTCGCCCCGGCACGCTGGTCGCCTGCTGTAACCCGCTCTGAATTGTCGCCCCGTTAATGCCGATAGCACTGGCAGCGGCGATGGCGCAGAGCAGATTGCTGACATTGAAACGGCCAAGCAGCGGCGAACGCACAGCCAGCACACCGTCCGGCAGAGTGACATCAAAGGCGACACCGTCCCGGCTGAGCACAACATTTTTCGCCCGGATGCGTGCATCCTCACTCAGGCCACAGGTCCAGGCGCCACTGAATTCTGACGCCAGTCGTGCGCCGTAGGCATCATCAACATTGATAACCGCCGCAGCACCGCTTGGAGCGATATGATCAGAAAACAGGCGACGTTTGCTGCCAAAGTAAGCCTCCATGGTCTGGTGATAGTCGAGATGCTCGGGCGTCAGATTGGTAAAGATTCCGACCTGCAGCGGAATCCCCACGACCCGGTTCTGTTCCAGGGCATGGGAGGAGATTTCCATCACCAGCGCATCGGCACCGGCCTGTTGGAATTCGGACAAGGTCTGCTGCAGTTCCAACGATTCCGGTGTCGTATGCGAAGCCGTCTGCTGCAGGGCGCCAAAACGGTAGCTGACGGTGCCGATCACTGCCGGCTTGCGTCCGGCGGCGAGCAGAATTGCCTCAAGCAGATAGGTGATGGTGGTTTTGCCGTTAGTCCCGGTCACTCCGATCGACAGCAGCTTGTTTGCCGGTGCACCGAAATAGAGGGCTGCCGCCTGCGCCAAAGCATGGCGACTGTCGGCAACCGTGATCCCCAGCACCCCGGATGGCAACACCCGGTTCTCTTCCATGACGATGGTCGTCGCTCCTGCCTGCAGAGCCCGGTCGATGAAGGCATGGCCGTCCGCACTGCTGCCACGCAGGGCAAAAAAGCAGCCGCCCGCCGTCACGCGCCGTGAGTCATAGGCCAGACTGCTCACCGAACCGGTCTGCGGACCGGTCACGAGCAGCGGCTGCAGGACGGCAAGCAGATCACCGGTATTCAGTTGTCGCGACGCCTGTGCGTTCACGCCATAATCTCCATTAGCTTGGCGGCTCCAACCGCACCCATGTTTCACTGCCAAAACGAATCGGCTGACCGGCTTTCGGTGACTGGGCGACGACCCGCCCGCTCCCTTCCAGCCGGATATTCAACTGCATGTTCTCCATACTGCGTAATACCTGCCGGTAGCTCATTCCGGCAAAATCGGGCATGCGCAGCGCGTTCTGATCATCGCTGGCAAAGATCACTTCTGGAATCTCCGGCATGGCGTTCGCCGCCTCAACCCGTGCCATAGCGGATCGATTGACCTCTTCTGTCGGCAGAATCTTCAGGTAACGCAATGATTGACTCGCGACTCGGGAGAAGACCGGGGCCGCCGTCAACCCACCATAATCCTGACCCTTCGGTTCATCGAGAACGACCAGAATGACCAGGCGAGGGTCATTTGCCGGGACAAAACCGACAAAGGAGGCGACATAACGATTAATCGCGTAGGTTCCGGTCACCGGGTCGACCTTCTGCGCCGTTCCGGTCTTCCCCGCCACTTTGTAGCCGGGGACCGCAGCCAGAGAACCGGTTCCGTCCGAATCCGTCACCCGGGTCATCATTTTGCGAACTTCATCAGCGACATCACGACTCACCACCTTGCGGCGGACACTGGCGTCGTTCTTCATCTCGATCTGACCGTAACTGTCGACCACCCGATCGACAATATAAGGCGACATGAGATACCCGCCGTTAGCGATGGCAGCCGTCGCCATAACCAGTTGCAGCGGGGTCACTGCCAGTCCCTGGCCAAATGAGATCGCGGCCAGATCAACGGCAAACCAGCGCGACGGCTTGCGCAACACGCCGCCAACCTCGCCCGGCAGATCGAGCCCGGTGCTTTCTCCAAAACCAAAATCGCGCAGATAGCCGTAGTAACGATCACGTTCCAGCAGTTTGCCGACCTTCACTGCACCAATGTTCGAACTGAACTTGAGGACATCCGGCACGCTCAGCGCTGCGTAAGCGCGGTGATCATGGATGTCCTTACTGCCGACCCGATAGGTGCCGTTTTCGCAGTTGATCTTGCTCTGCGGCGTCAGCAGTTTTTCATTCAACGCCGCCGCCAACAGGAACACCTTAATGGTCGATCCGGGCTCGAAGGTGTCGCAGACGGTGCGGTTACGCCACTGGGACGGGCGGTAGTTCTGGAAGGCATTCGGGTTGTAATCGGGTTGGCTGGCCATAGCCAGCACCGCACCAGTCATCGGATCGATCATCACCACCGACCCGGCTCTGGCCCCGGTTTTATTCACTCCTTCGGCCAGTTCCTTTTCGGCGATGTACTGCAGAGTCTTGTCGAGGGTCAGGTAAAGGTCGCTGCCGCGCCGGCCGGCCTGGACTTCGCTCCCCGAAGAGAGTCCACGCCCGAGCGCGTCACGCTCCATGACCAGAAAGCCGCCCTCACCGAGCAGGGTGGTATCATAGGCCAGCTCCAGCCCCTCCAACCCTTGCGGATCGAGCCCGGTAAAGCCGATGACCTGGGCGCCGATTTCAGAATTCGGGTAATAACGCCGGTGTTCCTTGATCAGACCGACACCATCGAGCTTCATCGCCTGCACCCGCTGGCTCTCGCTCGGCGACACCTGTCGTTTCAACCAGAGAAAACTCTTGTCCGATTTCAGCTTGGCCCGCACCCCTGGCAACGGCATCTTCAAGGCATCGGCCAGCAACCGGGCCGTACGCTGCGGGTCCACCACCTTCGCCGGCACCACGTACAGAGAATCGACTTCGACACTGACCGCAAGCTCCTGGCCGGCCCGGTCAAAAATCGTCCCGCGCTGCGGAATCAGTGGAATCGTGCGCTGATACTGACGGGCGGCTTTCTTCTCCCAGCGATCCTGACCGAGGACCTGTAACTGAAACGCACGCGCAACTATGAAGCCGAACGCCAGGATGAAGCAGATGGCGGTCAACCGGATGCGAATCCGTATCCATTTCTCGTGATCGGCCATTAGCGGAGTGTGATCACCTGTTCCGGCACCGGGGCCCGCAGCCCGAGGCGCGTGCGCGCCACTTGCTCGATACGGGCCGGAGTACGCAAGCTGGCCGCCTCTAACTGCAAGCGGCGGGTTTCCTGTTGTAAAGTAAGGAGACGACCCTGGCTACTGGAGATGGCATATTCGAGGTTGACCACCTCAAGCCGTGACCAGACGAACACCAGGGCCACCAGCATGAGGATGATCACGAAGGACAACAAAGGAAGGAGACGGGGACGGTGTAGCGTGAACCCGTTGATTTTGGGTAACGACTTGATAACAGCATCAGACATGGCATTCTCCCTCGTACCTGGTCGAACAATAGGGCACAGCCGTTGTCAGGGGAGTCGACGAATCGCCCTGACCGTGGCACTGCGCGCCCGCGGGTTGTTGGCCACCTCTAAATCGGTGGGCCGCAGTCCTTTTCTGGTCAGCATCTCCGCCCGAGGTTGCTGATGACAGATACAGACCGGCATCCTTGGCGGACACTGGCAACCCTGTGCTTCTTTACGAAAAGCCCGCTTGACGAGCCGATCTTCCAAAGAATGAAAACTGATCACGACCACCCGCCCCCCCGGCCGGACCAGATCGAGCATCTGCCCGAGAAACGTCTCCAGGGCGCCGAGCTCGTCGTTGACATAAATCCGCAACGCCTGAAACACGCGTGTGGCCGGATGAATCCGTGACGGGACATGCCCTTTCGGGACCGCGTCCCGGACCAGCTCCGCCAGTTGATGGGTCCGCAAAAGCGGTTCCTGCTGGCGGGTGTTGACGATCCGCCGGGCGATCCGCCCCGGCCAGCGCTCTTCCCCGTATTCACGAAAGATCCGCTTCAGTTCCGCCTCGTCGCTGTTGGCCAGAACGTCGGCGGCCGTCTCGCCATCCGGCCCCATGCGCATATCCAAAGGGCCGTCATCCCGAAAAGAGAATCCACGCTCCGGCGTATCGAGTTGCCAGGAGGAGACCCCCAGATCGAGGAGGATGCCGTCGACCGCCTTTATACCGGCTGTCGCCAGCACCTCGGCGGCCTGCGCGTAGTTGGCGCGAAACAGTTGCGCCCGTTCGCCAAAGGGGGCCAGAATCTCCCGGGCTGCCGCCAGCGCTTCGGGGTCTCTATCCAGACCGATCAACCGGCCGTCCGGCGCTGAACGTTCGAGGATGCCTCGGGCGTGGCCACCGCCACCCAGCGTGCCGTCGAGATAAATCTCGCCGGAGCGCGGGTCGAGAAGCTCGACCACTTCGTCGGGCATCACCGACGCATGGTTGAACGTCTCTGGCGTCGACATCACCGCCCCTACATCCCGAACCGGCTCAGATAATCCGGGCTTTCGAGCAAGCGGGCCTCAGACTCGGTCACCACCTGATCGTAAATTGCGGCATCCCAGATTTCGATCCGGTTCTCCATGCCAACCACAACAATATCTTTGGTGTCATCGCCGTTAAGTTGTGCGTACAGGCGCAGACTGCGGGGGATCGGCAGACGACCGAGCTGATCAAAGGCGACCGGGGCCGCCGGGGTCAGCATCAGGCGCATCATGGCCGTCTTTTGCGGGGAATCATCCTGGTTGATCAGATCCTGGCGAAACGAAGCAAATTCACGCGCCGGATAAGCGAGCAGGCCACGGCGCACCGACTTGGTGACAACCACCGCCTCGTCTCCGTATTGCTCGAGCAGAACATCCCGTAGTTCCTTGGGAACACTCGCCCGGCCCTTCGCATCAATCTTCAGGTGATATTCGCCAAAAAACACTCAACCCACCCATTCCAGAATCAATTTACATCTATTTACACCAGATAACACTTTGCTGCACTATATACACCGCCCACAGGAGTGTCAAGGGAAAATCAGGATCACAAAAAAGGCCGAAGCGCAGTACGCTTCGGCCTTTTTTCGATTTGGTGACGGGTGCAGAGGGACGCAATTCAAGCCCCCTATGGGGACCATACCTCACCGCAATCCAGGGATGAACCAACAGCTATTTCTCGGCAGCTGAACGGGCAAGGCGCATTTCGATCTCATCAATGCGCTGACCGCTGACCTTTTTGACGATCAGCTTGGTGCCGGCGACCTGGCAGCGTTCGCCGGCAGCGGGGATGGTGCCCAGGGTCTGCAACACCAGTCCGGCGAGCGTGGTGGCGTGTTCTTCGGAAAAAGCCAGGGCGAAGCGCCGATTGATGGTCTTGAGCGGCATACTGCCGTCGATCAAAAAACGGTCGGGGGCAAGCTCACGAATCAGCGACTCCTCAAGGTCATACTCATCTTCGATATTACCAAAAACCTCCTCAATAATATCTTCGAGGGTGACGATCCCTTCGACTCCACCATATTCATCGACGACGATGGCCAGATGCACGTGGCGCTTCCGAAACGACTGCAACAGCGATTCAACCCGCTTCGATTCGGGAGCGAAGTAAGGCGCGCGCGCCACCGTGCGGACATCGAACAGTTCCGGCCGGTGGACAAAGCTGAGAATGTCTTTTGAATGGACGATACCGATCACATTATCGAGGCTCTCATCATAGACCGGAAAACGTGAATGCCTTGCCTCCTGCACCAGCTTGAGCATTTCGGCAAAGGGCATGCTGACCTCAAGGCCGACGACCTCGGTGCGCGGCACCATCAGATCACGGACCCGGCTCTGGGAGAGTTCAAACACCCCGTGCAGCATCCGGCGCTGCTCCTCGGCGACAACCCCACTCTGCTCGCCGACGTTGATCATGGTGCGGATTTCGTCCTCACTGATAAAAGGCCGCGCAGCGTGGCGCTGCAGCACGCGGGTCAACAGACGGGTGACGCTGGTGATCAGCCAGATCACCGGCGCCAGCAGCCAGAGTAAAAGGATGATTGGCCGCAGAATAAAAAATGAGACCCGCTCAGAATTTTGGTTGGCGTAGGTCTTAGGGAAGACTTCGGAGAAGATCAGCAAAAGCGGCGTCATGACCAAGATAGTCAGAAGTTCGGCTCGATCACCATAGAGCTGGATAAACAGCGCAGTCGCAAAGACCGAAGCGGCAATATTGACCACATTGTTGCCGATGAGAATACCGGTGAGCAGGCGGTCCGGACGGTCAAGGAGCAACTCGAGCCGAGCCGCCCCGGGTCGATTCTTCTCCACCAGATAGCGGACACGCAGTCGATCAATGGCCGTCAGAGCAGTTTCCGAACCGGAAAAGAAGGCCGAAAGAACAAACAGTACAAACAGCCCGAGAAGATGCAGGGTTATATCGTCCATCAAATTCCTGAATTCGCAATGCAACCGTGTTCAATCACGCAATATTCCGCAGATTTTAGCGCATGCATGGGTGAATGACAATTGGCAATCCACACCGGCAGGCAGACAACGCCGATTGGCCCCGTAGGTTGGGTAGAGCGAAGCGAAACCCAACACACTTAACCCCCGGAGCAATCGATCGTCGCAGCAATGCGGTCATCGTTGGGTTTCATTGCATTCAACCCAACCTACCGATTTACTGACCTGGCGGCAAGACAAGCCGGAAACCGAGGCGGAACAGGCGATTGCCGGTGCCGCCGTTGCCGCGAATCGTAACCCGCATGAAAGAAGCCTCGCTGCCCCAACTGCCACCGTGATACACGCGGTTCGAGCCTGATGCCGGCCCTTGCGGGTTATTCTTCGGACTCTGGCCGTAGTAGTTTCTGTCATACCAGTCCGAACACCACTCCCAGACATTGCCGCTCATGTCGTAAAGACCCAGGCTATTCGGTGCTTTTTGCCCGACCGGATGGGTCTTGCCGCCGCTGTTTTGAACGTACCAAGCGAGGTCGTCAATGCTGTCTACTCCGGCATAGGTCTGGTTCTGACCGCCGCTGCGCGCCGCGTACTCCCACTCTGCCTCGGTCGGCAGGCGGAAGTTTTTGCCGGTCTGCTGATTAAGCTTCCGGATAAACACCTGCGTATCATCCCAGCTCACCTTCTCCACTGGGCAGTCATCACCGCAACTCGAAAAATAAGACGGATTATGCTCCATCACCTGCCGCCACTGCCCCTGAGTCACCTCGGTCTTCCCCATGGAAAAAGCATCGACACAGACTTCGTGCACCGGCTGCTCATCTCTCGATGTGTTGGAGCCCATCTGAAAACAGCCGCCGCTCACCGGCACCAGTTCGCCGACCAGAGGACGCAACCGTTGGAGTTCACGAACTTCCGCCAGAGACACCCCTTCGACCACTGCCTGTCTCAAGGTGTAGGTGTCGCCGCGATCGATGCCTTCGGTGCCGCTGTATTTGCCGATCAGACTCTGCCAAGCCACGTCGGCCATATTCTTGCCATAAGGCGAGTTGACGATCTGCTGGTAATCGGCAATGTCGGCCTCAAGGGCCGCCCGGCGCTTGTTGACCGCCTCGGTCTTAAGCCGCTTGATCTCGGTCTGGTACTGGCGCTCCTCGGCTTCGCGCTGCTGGCGGAGTTTTTCGAGCTTCTGCGCCTGTGCCTCTTTCTGCTGTACCATGGCCAGCATATTTTTCAGGCTGTCGTTGCCGGTGGCAGTTCCGGCGCCAAGGCGCGTCTTCATCGCCGCGATCTCGGCATCCATCCGTGCTACATCCGCCTCACGCTTTTCGATCTCGGCCTGTTCTTTCTCCTGCTGCCACTTCGCCTGTGCTTCCAGCTTGAGCAGGGCGTCGAGTTCCCCCTTTTTTGCATCACCTGCTTTGGCCAGCGCCGCTTTTTTTAACTCCAGCGCGTCACCATCAATAAACTTGAAGCTGCCGGTCAATGAGGTGTTCTCCCACGGTATCTGCGTCCCCTTGGTGGCGTTGCCGACTTCGGACCGCACTCGCTTGAACACCTGCTCGACCAGCAGGCCCGGCTCCTGAATATGTTTGGCCAAAGCTGCCGTGTAGGCGCTGTTGCGGCCGCTGCCGTCTTCGGCCACCTGCCCCGGCGCGGTGGAGAAGGCAACCAAGGTTCCCGAGGGGGCGTTCATCGAAGCAAGACCACCACCAGCGGAACGGAAAGCACGGGCAAAGGGGTTATTACGGCAAGCGTCGAGAATAACGATATTGACCGCTTTCGGAATGCCGTCGAGTTTGGCAAATAGCAGGTTAACCGGCACCGCCTTGACCCGCACTTCGGCCTCTTTCTTGATATCGGCATCAACCGGCACCAGGTAGTTTTCCCCCGCCACCTGCAGACCGTGACCGGAATAATAGAACAGAGCCACATCCCCTTCATGCAGCATATCGCCGAAAGCTTCGACCGCCTGATTGAAGCTGACATAGGAAAGATCGGTCTGCGCGCCACCGCCGACCAGCTGAAAACCGACCCCTTTCAGGGTCTTCGCCATCAGCTCGGCATCGCGCGCCGGGTTGGCCAGGGCGCCGGAGTAGCGATAAGCGCTGTTGCCGACCACCAGCGCCAAGCGGCGCGGCGCTGCTTCGCCAGCACTTGCAGCTTTGGCTTTGGCAGTGATCGATTTATCGGCAGAAAAAGCAGCTGATGGCACGAGCAAAAAAACGGCCAGAAAAAGAGCAGAAAAACGCAGCATGAAGGGACCTCCTGAAACTAACAACATCGCAAAACAGAAAGCGGGATTTTTGCATAAAAACAGGCACATTGTCAAAGACCGAGCCATGGCTGCAGTGAGCTGATTCAAGAAATTGAACCAACGCTCGGCTCATGCTATAAACAAGGGCCACATACTCACGACTGGAGACCACCCTGCAATGGACGATAGCACCCGTCAGCGCCATCAATTTTTGTGCGAGCAGTTGCAGCATCACAACAAGCTTTATCATCTCCTCGACACCCCGGAAATCTCTGATGCCGATTACGATGCATTATTTCGCGAACTGCTGGATCTGGAAGAAAATTATCCAGAACTGGTGACTGTCGACTCCCCTTCACATCAGGTAGGCGCGGCCCCGTCAGATAAATTCGCGCCGATCCGCCACGCCCTGCCGATGCTGTCGCTGAAGAATGTCAAGAACGCAGCCGAGTTCCGCGACTTTGACAAAAGCCTGCGCGAAACCTTTCTCGCCTCCGCCAAAGAGATCGACTATGTCTGCGAGATGAAACTCGACGGCGTGGCGGTGGAGGTGGTTTACGAACAGGGGCGCCTGGTGCGGGCCAGCACCCGGGGGGATGGGACGACCGGCGAAGATATCACCGACAACCTGCGCACCATCAAGTGCCTGCCGCAGCGGCTGACACCCCCCTGCCCGTCGCTGCTCGATGTGCGCGGCGAGGTCTATTTTGCCCTCGACGCGTTCCGGCAGCTCAATCGCCGGCAGGAAGAGGCGGCGGTCAAAACCTTTGCCAATCCGCGCAATGCCGCCGCCGGCAGCCTGCGCCAGCTCGATGCCGCCATCACTGCCAGTCGCCCGCTACAGATTTTTTGTTACGGCGTCGGCCGCCTCGAGGGTGTCACTCCGACCTCCCACTATGAACTTCTGGAAATGATGAGCGCCTGGGGGTTGCCGGTCAATCTGACCGCCACCTGCGTGGCCAACGGCGTCGAGGGCGTTCTGCAGCAATATACCGATCTGCAAGCGGCACGTGAGACCCTCCCCTTTGAAATCGATGGCATGGTGGTCAAGGTCAACTCACTGGCCCTGCAGCGGGAACTCGGCGAGATCAGCCGCACGCCACGCTGGGCGGTCGCCTTCAAGTTCCCACCGCGACAAGAGCAGACCGTCGTCGAAGCCATCGGCTTGCAGGTCGGGCGCACCGGGGCCATCACCCCGGTGGCGCATCTACGTCCGGTCGAGGTCAGCGGCGTCACCGTCTCCCGGGCCAGCCTGCACAACTGGGACGAGATTGCCCGGCTCGATGTCCGTATCGGCGATCATGTCATCGTCGAGCGCGCCGGTGATGTCATCCCCGATGTGGTGCGGGTGGTAATTGAAAAACGCACCGGCACGGAACAGACGATCCCGTTGCCGAACATCTGCCCGGAATGCCAGGAACCGGTGCAAAAAGGTCCGGACGAGGTGGTGCCGCGCTGCAGCAATTCACACTGCCCGGCCCGCACCATTGAACGCCTCAAGCATTTCGTTTCGCGCAATGCCATGGATATCGACGGGCTCGGCGAGAAACAGCTGTTGCAACTGGTCGAGCGCGGCAAGTTACGCGATGTCGCCGACATTTACGCCCTGAGCCGGGACGATTTTTACGAAATGGAGCGAATGGGAGCGACCCTGGCCGATAAGCTCCTGCAGTCGATCGAGCGCAGCCGGACCCAGTCGCTTTCGCGGTTGCTGTTCGGAATCGGCATCCGTCACGTTGGCGAGCATACGGCCAAACTGCTGGCCAAGCGTTTTGCCGACCTTGAGCAACTGGCAGCTGCAGAACCAGAGCAGTTGCTGCAGATCCATGAAATCGGGACCAAGGTTGCCGAATCGATCCGCGACTTCTTCGCCAGCCCGGAGCAGATGCAGCTCCTTCATCGGCTCAAGTCAGCCGGGATCGCCCCCACCAGCGAAGCGACCATCTCTACCGACGGAAAATTCAGCGGCAAAACCTTCGTCATCACCGGCACTCTGGAACAGTTAAGCCGCAAGCAGGCCGAAGAGCGGATCGAACAGCTCGGCGGCCGGGCGGCCGGCTCGGTGAGCAAAAAGACCGACTATGTTGTCGCCGGTCCCGGTGCCGGCAGCAAACTTGGCAGGGCAGAAGAGTTGGGGATAACAGTGTTGAGCGAGGCTGAATTTCTGCAACTGCTGGCCGAGGAAGGCAAAGCGTAAGCAGGCACAACGGTGGTTATCCTTTTGGAGATGTCGTCACCTTGGTGACGTGGTGTGAACCTGTTCATTTTTCGGATGATGCGTGTCTTGCCCCAGCGTTAACGGAACTGAAGTTTCACGCAAAGACACCAAGAAAGCCCAAGTAGTAAATAAACTGTGATTGCGTTTTTCTTTGCGGCTTTGCGGCTTTGCGTGAGAATAAGACTTTTTTGGTTATAGCTCTGTTTAATGCTTAAGGGAGGGGACCTTTAGTCTGCGAAAACTTGAGGCGAATACCGTTTCTCTTTATGAAAAGGGTCAGTAAATGGTAACGATCCGAGCAACAGCCCTCTTCCTCGGCCGGGTACAGGGGGTTTGCTTC
>DDWE01000138.1 GCA_002345625.1 Desulfuromonadaceae bacterium UBA2294
CGCCGTCAAGATCGATGATCACCGGACTGGCGCCAATACCGGCGTTAAGCACATCACCGTTTTTGTCCATCAGCGGCACGCCGGCAGCAAACTGCGGAGTGCTGTCCAGGCCCACGTCCGACTGGAGGAACAACATCAGAGCGCCGTCATTCTGACCGACAAGGATGTCTTTACGATTGTCATCATTCCAATCGACAACAACAGGGACCGTAGCACCTGAAGCCAGAGTCAGTCCCAGAGAGACGCCGGCGTCATAAACAAAACGGACACCACGCTGAGCCAGGGCCCGGTAGTAGGTGATCGTCCCGGACTCATCGCCAACCAGCAGATCATCCAGCCCGTCATTATCAAAATCGACAGCAAACGGTGCGGCAGCCCCGTGAACCTGCAGGCGGGTTCTGCCAGTCCGCAGATCAAGCCCACGACTCAGGACAGGCTCTTTGGCCAGTTGCAATTCAGCCGCAACAACTGCGTTATTCTGCCCGGAAACTTCGACCTGAGCCATGTACGTTTCACAACCGGCATGCTCAACAACCACCGTGTACTGACCAGCGGCCAGATCGCGGAACTCCAGCGGCGTCGTCCCGACCAGACGGCCGGGATAAGCGTCGTTGCCAGCCAGATAGACTTTGGCGTCGGGGAGATCGGCTGTGATCTTGAGAACGGCAGTGTCGTAGACAAAGCTGCCAAGCTCACTCACTGTGCTGTCACCGTGGTTATCAATGGCGGTGACGCGCCAGACATAGCGGTTGCCATCGACCAGATTCATGTAATCCGCAAACTCATTGAGGCCAATCTGGGTCGCTGCAATCTCGGCGACCAGTGTCGATTGGTCAAAGTCAGCGGCAGTGGCGGCAACATCCACCCGGTAATAAACGCTGTCACCCGGGTCGGCATCGGTCGAAGCCTGCCAGGTCAACAGATCGCTGCCAACGAGGGCTTCACCCGAAGCACCGGAGCCCAGGACCGGGGCCGTCGGCGCCTCCTGAACGGCATTGACATAGAACGTCTGCGCCGCGGTGAAGCCTGAGACCTCACTGCTGTCAGACGCCTGAACACTCCAGGAGTAAGCTGCGTTTTCGACCAACGCACCCGGAACAGCAACCACTGTTTCGCCGCCAGCAGCTTCTGCGACTTCGAGGAGATCGTCGGCACCGGAGAACTGCACCTGATAGGTCAGGACATCGCCATTGGCGTCAACGGCATTCTTGAAGTGGAGTTCGGCCGGCAGGACGGCGACTTCGCCACCCGCCACCGGTGCCAGCAGCTGCGGCATAGCCGGGGCTTCATTCTGCGCCGGAGTCGTCCCGCCGTCGATGCCGAACGACTCAACCTTGGCATTATCCGATGACACAAAGAGGCGACTGGTCTGCGCGTCAAACGCCAGCGCGGCCGGCATCATCACCAGGCCCGCGCCTTTACCACCAAGCGCCAGGTTCGTCAAATATCCGGTCGCCCGATCACGTACCCGCACATCGCCCGTGAGGATATTCAGGTAATACTCGCGGCCGGCAGCGTCAAAAGCAATACCGCTGCACAGACTAAGAGCGCCGCCAAAATCGGCCGTCAGAGTTAACTTGCTGCGAAACTGACCGTCCAGACCGAAGATCTGGACGACGGAGCGGTTTGTCACCCCGAGCCCCTCACCAGCGACATAAACCTCGCCAGATGCGGCGTTAACGGCAAGCGCGGTGATCCGGGTAAAGAGTCCGTCACCTGTGCCGGCTCCGGAAATAACAGAAAGGGGGGTGCCATCAGCAGAGAAGACCTGCACCTGGACACCACCCTGGTCAACAACATAGACATTGCCGGCCGCATCAAGACCGACGTCTCCGGCATCAATCAGCGCACTGTCGCCGCCGAGATAGCCGGACACAACACCGGTCGCGCCGTCGATCATTGCCACACCGCCATCAACCGCAGCATAAATCCGAGCGCCGTCAGGCGTTACCGCCAGGCCATTGCCCGTGACGGCCACAGCATCAAACGTCTGCAGCGCCGCGCCGGGGGCATTATACTTGAAGATCTTTCTGGCGCGCGCATCAGCGACATAAAGATTTCCACTCGCATCGATATCGAGCTCACCGGGGACAAACAGCCCCGCCTGCACCGCGCCGAGCGACTGCACGGCGGGCGCCGTCGCCGCCAAGGCCTCATTAGGCCAAATGGCACCAAGCGACAGCGATATCACTGCAACGAAGGTCACTAATGCTCTGGACCGATCCATGTCAACGCCTCCTCAATCAGACAGACTGCCTATATACACAGTCTTTTTGTGTCAAAACATGTACCTCTTCCGCATCCGGATGTTGCAACCTTGATGCCAGAAATCAAGATTGCCGCTTTTCCCCGCGACTGTGCGCTTGGCACAAAACTGCGAAAGCCGCTCTGCTGATAAGAGCGGCTTTCGGCGAAATCCTTATCGGAGAATGACGGAATCACCCTAGAGGTAACCGAATTTTTTCATCCGGTAGCGAAAGGCGTCGATACCCAGATTAAGCTTGCGCGCGGCTTTCGACTGATTCCCTTCGGAAACCTCCAGTGCCTGCCGGATCAGCTCGCGCTCGACATCCTCGATGTCGATCCCCTCAGGCGGCAAACGAAAGGCGATCGGACCGGCGGTCGTACCGGAGGTCCGCAACACGATCTCCTGCGGCAGGTGCTCCAGGAGCAGAGTCTCCTCGCTCTCCAGAATGACCGCACGCTCCACAACATTCTTCAACTCCCGCACATTACCCGGCCAGGCGTATTCGGTGAGGAATTTGGCCGCCATTTCGGAGATCCCCTTGACGTTCTTACAAAATTCCCGATTAAACTGGGCAATAAAATGCTCAGCCAGTGGAATGATGTCATCCGACCGCTCGCGCAAAGGGGGGAGATAGATCGGGATGACCTGGATCCGGTAGTAAAGATCCTTGCGGAAGCGCTTCTCTTCGATCAAGGCGAGCAGATCCTGATTGGTGGCGGAGACGATGCGGAGATCAACCGGGATCTCCTTGGTCCCGCCAACCCGGCGGAAGGTTCGCTCCTCAAGCACCCGTAACAGCTTGGCCTGCATGCCGAGCTCCATGTCACCGATTTCGTCGAGGAACAGGGTGCCGCCATCGGCCATTTCAAACAGGCCTTTTTTCTGGGTCTTGGCATCGGTGAAAGCGCCCCGCTCGTGGCCCATCAACTCGCTCTCGAGCAGGGTCTCGGGGACTGCAGCGCAGTTGATGGCCATAAACGGTTTGTCGACGCGGGCACTTTCATAATGAATCGCCTTGGCAATCAGCTCCTTGCCGGTGCCACTCTCCCCCTGAATCAGGATGGTTCCGGCATCGCTCTTGGCAACCTTGTCGACCATACTCAAGACATTGGCCATATGCCGGCTGCCGCTGATAATGTTGGACAGACCGTAGCGTCGGGCCTGCTCGGAACGCAGGTGCGCAACTTCCTTCCTCAGCTCACCGGTCTCCAGGGCCTTTTTGATAACAATGGCCAACTCCTCGAGATTGAACGGTTTGCTGATGTAGTCATGTGCCCCCATGCGCATGGCCTTGACCGCCGTTTCAACAACGCCCAGAGCCGTGATCATGATGACGATAATCTCCTCGTCAAACTCTTTGATCTTTTCCAGCACATCGAGGCCATTGATCCCCGGCAGCTGGATATCGAGCAACACGATATCGGGATGCTCTTCCCGGGTCAGCTTCAGCGCGTCTTCGCCCGACGCTGCCTGCGATACTTCGTAACCCTGCTTTTTCAGACTCTGCTCTAAAGACCAACGGATCAGATGTTCGTCGTCAACGACCAGTATTTTGTGTTTACGCACGCGTGCTCACCTCTTTTTGTTGTCCGGCCCAATACCGCGACCGGTCGCTAACGGCAACTCAATGGTGACAGTCGTCCCGGAACCGGGCTGACTTTTCACCTGAATGTTCCCGCCATGCTGGAGAATCAGCTGCCGGCAGATGGAGAGGCCGAGGCCCGTCCCCTGCGTTTTCGTTGTATGAAACGGAACAAAAATTTTCTCCATTTCATTATCGGTAATCCCCTTGCCGGTGTCGATGACACGGACCCGTACGGCCCGCTCGTCATTGCGTTCGGCAAGATCGGTCTCAATCGCCAGAGTGCCGCCATCCGGCATCGCCTGGATGGCGTTGAGGATGACGTTAAACAGCACCTGCTGAATCTGCTTTTCATCGATCCAGACCGCCGGCAGATCGCGGGTCAACTCTTTAATCCGGTGGATGTTCTTCGCCTCGGGGTGCTGGGAGATGAAAAACAGGGTGCTTTTGACCAGCGCATTAATATCGACAAAGTTGAATTCCGGCTCGCCGGGCCGTCCGAAATAGAGCAGATCGTTGACGGTTTTGTCGAGGCGCTTGATCTGGCCCAGAACTTCGCGCACGATCTCGGTACGGGGGTCGTCTTCGGCAAAATCATCGGCCAGAACCGTAATCGCACCACTGATTCCGGCCAGGGGGTTCTTCACTTCATGGGCGATGCCGGCGGCCATCTCGCCAACCGAAGCGAGCCGATCCGCACGCTCCATCTGCTGATAATGGCACGCCTTCAGTTCGCCCTGCGCCCGCTCAAGGTTGTCGACCATGGAGTTGAAGCTGCGCATCAGAACACCAATCTCATCGTTGAGATTCGGCTCCATACGCACGGTCATATCCCCCTCTTCCACGCGCGCCATGATGGCGGCCATTGCCTGAATCGGCCGCTTGACAAACCGCAGCAGGATAAAAGAGATGCCGAGGGCGAGCAGGCTAACGACGACGACGGTCGAGTAAAGGAAGAACTTTGAGGTCTCGCCAATCCGCCGCATCATCTCGTTGAGTGAATAGTTCAGGTTGAGGACACCGACAACCTTGTGCCCCTCTCCGTGGCAGGCATAGCAGCGTTCGTCGGAGACGATGGTCCGCACCATCCCGAGCATAGGCTCGCCGCCAATCTGGTAGATGCCATCCTGCTGCTGATTGGCAAACAGGGACAGGTCATTGTTGTTGACCCGCAGGCCAATCTCCTGCGGATAGCTCGATTTGAGAATCGTGCCATCCGGGTGAAAAATCCGCAGGTGGGCCAACTGCCGACTCTCACCAACCCGTTCGAGAATTGCCTGCACATCGGAACTGTTGCCAACGGCCATGGAGTTGAAAATCGATTTTTCCACCGTGTTCAGCAGCAGTTCGGCACTCTCCCGCGTCGCTTCGATCAGGTGCCGCTCTTCACGCTGAACATGGAACAGCGTAAAGATGCCGATGCCGGTCGACAGCAACATCAAAGTCAGGATGATTACGCGACTGATCAGGCTGCGAAAGATCAAGGCGAGGCTCCGGAAACAGGCTTGAGGAAAGGCTTTTTAAGACTTTTCTGTGTGACCTTTGGCCGCCAGATAAATTCCCAGGCGGAGTAACTGCTCGCCCCATTAAAGGAGAGGTAATCGTCGGAAAAGCCATCCTGCTTAAACGGCATCAGCGCACTGCTACTGCGCACACCGATAATTCGACCGCCCGGATCCTTGACCGGCACCCAGTCAGAACCGGTCATCGGATCTGGATACAGCTGACGGATATGTTTTTTGACAGTCAGGGAACGCGGATCCTTGAGCAGATCTTCAAGCCGGGCCGGAAATTGTCCGACGCGGCCGCCCTGTTCGGAATAACTGCGTATAGCCATGCGATACTGATCGCCGCGCCACAGGAGCTCGGTTTCGCGCGCCCGCTGGACGATGGACTGCCAGGTTGAGCCAGCAATCCCGGCCGACAGCCCCATGATCAGGAGCAGGACCAGGACAACCAGCAATGAAGCGCCGCGCTCTTTGTGCCATCGCTCTGGCATTTGGGTCATTTGCGCCGCAAAACCCGTTGGGCGGCCTCGACCAGATGACCGGGAGTCAGACCGTAGTGGATCAGCAGTTCTTCGGCCGTACCCGACTGACCGAAAACATCGCGCAGGCCAACCCTCTCAACCGGTACCGGACAGCCTTCGGCAAGGGTTTCACAGACCACACCACCGAGACCACCGATCACCGAATGCTCTTCGGCGGTAACAATCGCCCCGGTTTCACGCGCGGCCTGCAGCAGCAGATCGACATCGAACGGCTTGAGGCTGGCCATATGGACAACCCGGGCGGAGATGCCGGCCGTTTCGAGGATCACTGCGGCTTCGAGGGCTTGCGCCGTCATCAGGCCGGTGGTGACAAAGGTCATGTCGCTGCCCGGGCGCAGGGTCACCCCTTTACCGATGGTAAAATCACAGCCGTTCGGGAAGACCACCGGTACCTTGGCGCGGCCGAGGCGGACGTAGACTGGACCTTTGTAGCCGGCAATGGCACGAATCGCGGCGCTGGTCTCCGGACCATCAGCCGGGCAGAGCACGGTCATGTTCGGCAACGAACGCATGATGGCGAGATCTTCAACCGACTGGTGCGAACCGCCATCCTCACCGACGGTGATGCCGCCGTGGGTGGCGACGATATTCACCGGCAGGCCAGGATAAGCCAGGGACTGGCGGATCTGCTCAAAGGCGCGACCGGAGGCGAAGACGGCAAAGGTCGAAGCAAAAGGGATCATGCCACCGGCGGCGAGGCCGGCGGCAATCCCGACCATATTGGCCTCGGCAATACCGACGTTGAAAAAGCGCTCGGGGAACTCCTTGGCGAAAATCCCGGTTTTGGTCGAACCGGAAAGGTCGGCATCAAGGACAACGATGCGCGGGTTCTCACGGCCGAGTTCAAGCAGGGTCTTGCCGTAGGCGTCACGGGTCGCAATCATTTCTGTACTCAAGGGTTTGATCCTCTCGTGAAATCGGTTTTTTTAAATGTTCAGCGTCCGCTTAAAAGGGCGGTGTCCAGGTCAAACCAAAAAGCGGGCTCACACTCGTTCGCTGCCGCTCACTTAAGTCACAAAGCCATAAAGTAAGGACGAACTGCCTGAATTCCGGTTAAAACCTTCGTGCCTTTGTGGCTTTGTGTGAGACCGGTTTTTCAGCCTTGTCTCTTGGATCTACAGCAAACTTTTGTTGTGGAAGCCTTATCTCCGCCGCTTCAGGCGTGGCCGAGCAGGGCAAGCGCATCGACCAGTTCCTGATCACTGGGCGGGACACCATGGTAGCTGGCCTTGTGCTCAAAGAACGGGACGCCTTTCCCCTTGACCGTGCGCGCAATGATCATGGTCGGCTTGCCCTTGGTCTGTTTGGCGTCGGCAAGAGCCTGGAGCAGGGCACAGATATCGTGGCCGTCAACCTCCAGTACATGCCAGTTAAAAGCAAGAAACTTAGGCCCCAGGGGGGCGACACCCATGACTTTGGCGACTTCACCGTCAATCTGCAGAGCATTGGCATCGACAATGGCGCAAAGGTTGTCCAGACCATAGTGTGGAGCAGCCATCGCCGCTTCCCAGACCTGCCCCTCCTGCATCTCACCATCGCCGAGCAGCACATAAGTGCGGGCTTCACGCTTGGCCAACCGTGCCGCAAGGGCGAGTCCGATGGCCTGCGAAAGCCCTTGACCGAGGGATCCGGTGCAGACTTCGACCCCGGGCGTTTTTTTCATGTCGGGATGGCCCTGCAGGTGGCTACCGAGACGACGCAGGGTTTTGAGATCCTCAGGGGGAAAGTACCCCGCCTCGGCCAGACAAGCGTACAGCGCCGGGGCAGCGTGCCCCTTGGAGAGGACAAAATGGTCGCGGCCATCCCAGCGCGGATTCCCCGGATCGTGGCGCATCTCGTGAAAGAACAGCGCGGTCAGGGCATCAATGGCCGATAAACTGCCGCCGGTGTGCCCCGAATTCGCTGTGTTGAGCATTTTCAGGATATTAACCCGCAGCTGCAGGGCGGTCTGTTCCAGTTCGGTGATGGTCGCTTGGTCGGGCATCGACATCCTCTCTTTGCCGCCACAGGGCGGTGTTAACGATTTGGGCCCCGCTGATGCTGGCCGCCATCGGCACAATCAGCAGCGTTGCACTCAGGGCCGGGACCGGTCTGTATCAGCTTAATGCGTTTGCAACGTAAACAGAATTAAACAAAAAAATATAATGGGTATTCAGGCGCTACGGGAGCAGGCTGACACGCAGCGTGGCGCATCACTTTTTGCTGTCACCCAGAAGATAGGAGAGGATGACATCATCGAGATCAAACTCCGCCTCACCCTCTTCGACGTCCTCGTCGTTGATCGGCAGCACTTCTTCAACCTCTTCAACCTCTTCGATTGCCTCGACCTCTTCGAGCGCTTCGGCAATTTCCATCACCGGCACAGAGGCGGGGGCCGGAGCTGGAGCCGGCGGCTCATCGGCCAGAGACACCGGCGGCGGGACTTCGGCAACCGCCAGTTCAGACTCGACCGGGGCCGGTTTGCTGCCGGCCAGCATGGCATCGATACGCGCGTCAAACTCCCCGATCTTGAGCCGGCGCAACATATCTTTATGCTGCTCCTTCATCAACTCTTCAACCACCCGGTCGAGGTTGTCGACTTTGGCGATGTCGGCGTAAGAGGTTTTCTGACGGGCGAGGATCGTCCCCCCCTTGTAGAGCAGGGTAATAATATTGGTGGTGTTGCGTCCGCCGTCCTCGGTCTGGACGTGAAACACCTCACCTTTGTAGCGAAAATTATGATTGAATCCGACGACCATAGTTCAAACCCGTGCAAATGGCTGCAAAACAGCAGCATTGTTACACACTCCGCGAAATGACGCAACCGCTCATCCGTGCGAAGCGGCAAAGAGTTCCTTAACCTTTTTCACTGCTTCGAGGGCATCTTTGGCATAGATGTCGGCGCCGATACGGGCCGCGTAGTCCGGAGTGACCACGGCACCGCCAACCATGGTAAAGACCTTGATTCCGGCGGCGCGCAAAGCAGCGATGGTAACCTCCATCTGCTGCAGGGTCGTCGTCATCAGAGCCGACAGGCCAACGGCGTCAGCTTTCTGTGCCAGGGCCGCTTCAACTATCCTGTTGGCCGGCACATTCTTGCCGAGATCGATGACTTCAAACCCGTGATTCTCCAACAGGGTACAGACAATGTTCTTACCGATATCGTGAATATCCCCTTCGACGGTCGCCATCAGGATGCGTGCCGGCGCCGGTACCTGGGCTCCACTCATCTCCTGCTTGAGCCGGCCGAAGGCCGCCTGCATGGTCTCGGCCGAGAGCATCACCTGCGGCAGAAAGACCCGGTTCTCGCCGAAGCGCCGACCGA
This sequence comes from Desulfuromonadaceae bacterium UBA2294, assembly GCA_002345625.1. Classification (GTDB taxonomy): domain Bacteria; phylum Desulfobacterota; class Desulfuromonadia; order Desulfuromonadales; family UBA2294; genus UBA2294. Next base: position 9,185 of record DDWE01000138.1, read on the forward strand.
CCTCCTCCAGACCGGGCAACAGCCCTTCATTGCTGACCTGCAACGGGGTCAAGCCCTCAGCGAGGGCGATCTCGACCAGGGCGACAATCCCCTCGGCGTCACCGCCGATAATGGCTGCCGCCAAACGCTCACGAATCGGTGCGGTGCTCGAGACCGGCTGCGGCGACGCAGTGGTGGCGCCGGCGTAGCAGGCAATGTATTTCTCGGCGCGCTGGTCGCGATTGAGCAGAACCATAGCTGAGCGCCAGGCATCCATCATCCGCTCTTCGCGCGGATTGATGATCGCCGCCGTCAGCCCGGCCTCGATCGCCATGGAAAAGAAGGTCGACGAAAGGACTGCCCGTTGCGGCAGACCGAAGGAGATATTGCTGACCCCGAGCACAGTACCGAGGCCGAGCCGATCCCGGACCAGACGCAGGGCACGCAGGGTCTCCATCGCCCGTTTCTGCTCGGCAGAGACGGTCAGAGTCAGGCAATCGATCAACAGGTCTTCAGCCGGCAGACCGGCAGCCAGAGCCCGGTCACGAATGCGCTCGGCGATGGCAAGGCGCCCTTCGGCTGTCTCCGGGATCCCCTGCTCATCGAGAGCCAGGCCGATGAGTGCGGCGCCGTAGCGTGTGGCCAGCGGCAGGATGGCCTGCAGGCTCTTCTCTTCACCGGAGACCGAATTGATCAACACCTTGCCGTCCGCCGCCTGCAGCCCGCGTTCGATAGCAACCGGATCGGAGGAGTCGAGGACCAGCGGCGCAGCAGCAACGCCGCAGACCGCGTAGACGGCGCGCTCCAAAGCGGCCGGTTCATCGACTCCGGGGACACCGCAGTTGACATCGAGCAGGGTCGCCCCGGCTTCGACCTGCCCCTGGGCCTCGCGCCGGATATAGGCAGTCTTCCCTTCGAGAAGTTCGGCGCTGTAGGCCTTCTTACCGGTCGGGTTGATGCGCTCACCGATAATGGCGCAGGGCGCATCGCCGCCCAGGGCAACCACCGCCGTGCGACTGGAGAGGAAGCTGCGTCGCGCCGGAGGAGTCCAACGCTGGTCGCGGCCGTCGAGGGCGAGACGGATGGCACGAATGTGTTCCGGGGTTGTGCCGCAGCAACCGCCGATGACGCGCACGCCGGCGGCCAGCATGCGGTCGTGGAAAGCGGTCATCTCGGCCGGTGTCCCGGGGAAGACAGTCTCGCCATTGACGACGATCGGCAGCCCGGCGTTAGCCTGGGCAATCAGAGGCCGGTTGGTGACGGCACGCATCCGCTGAAGGACAGCAAAAATCCCGTCGATACCGAGGCCGCAGTTGGAACCGATAACATCGGCCTGCAGGGCATCAAGGGTCACCGCAGCTGCCTCCGGCGGCGTACCGAGCACCGAACGCCCGCCATCATCAAAGGTCATCTGGGCGATGAACGGCAGATTTGAAAAGCTGCGACAGGCGATAGCGGCGGCCCGTAGCTCACGGATATCGAGAAAGGTTTCCATGCTGATCAGATCGGCGCCAGCCGCGACAAACGCCTGCACCTGTTCCCCGAAAATCGCCACCATCTCCTCGAACCCGGCATCACCCACCGGCTCGAGAAAGCGTCCGGTCGGGCCGATGGAGGCGGCGACGAACCGCTCTGGGCCGGCAACCTGGCGGGCGATCTCGACGGCGCGGGCATTAATGTCATACACCTGCCCCTCAAGGCCGTAATGGGCCAGCTTGCTACGGCTGCCACCAAAGGTGTTGGTCACCAGGATATCGGCACCGACATCGGCATATGCTTTATGAACCGCAGCGACCACTTCGGGGGCCTGCAGATTCATCTCTTCCGGGCAGGCTCCCGGGCGCAGACCGCGCTCCTGCAGCATGGTCCCCATGGCACCATCAAGAACCAGAACCCGCTCCAGCAGGGTTGTGCGAAAATCGTTCATCGGTTCAGACCTCCTTCCACACCGGTACTGTCAGTGGGCCGGCGGGCAAATGAAAAATCGGCAAGCAACGGCCGCCGCAGATCGACATGGCCGCGCAAGGTGGTGAGCGGCTGGTCATCGATCTGCAATACCATCTGGCGTAAGTGAGGGAAATTAACCGCCANNCCGCCACTGTATTGACCAGGGCATAGGCGGTCAGCAATTCTGACTGGCTGCCACCGGGATGCCCGGCGACCAGTTGCGGGTCGAAATTGAGCGTAAAGGTTTCATCAACGACCCGCACCTCACGCAGAACCGTCCGAGCCGGCAGTATCGGCTGCAGGTCGTCAACCGGACCGGCGATCAGGGCCTCGACCACGGCCTGCAGACAATCCAACTCGCCGTCGCAGGCAACCTGCTGCGTCATCGGGATCAGATAGAGGGCATCGGCGCTGGCGAAGTAAAGGGTCACCTCGCGCTCCGGAACTTCGGTCACCGTCGACTGAGCCGGCACGTTAAGCATCGTTTGCGGTGCCGATGGTGTCCGCAACAGGAGCCAGACGAAGACAGCCAGCAGGAGAACTCCACTGATCAGCAGATATAGAAAGCTCTTTTTCATCGCATCTTGATCCTTCGCGCCGACAGCTGCGGCGCGTTTTTTGTTTTGAGCCCGCAAAGGCAGGGAGACGCTCACGGGTCACAGGTCAGAGTGACCGGGAACAATCCCTTCCCTTGCCTCTTTTATAGACTATTTGTTTACAGTTCGATCTGCGTCACACCCTCAAGCCGGGTGCCGAGAAAAGCACTGCCGACCCGGGTAAAGCGGTCGGGGACATCGGTGACAAAAAAGCGGGTTCGGCCACGACCGGTTATATTGGCGCCAACATCATGCAACCGGGCGACCACGGCCTTGGCAGTCTCTTCGGCGGAATCGACCAGCTGCACCGATGTGCCGAGCAGGGCATGCAGAGTGTTTTTAAACAGGGGGTAGTGGGTACAACCCAGAACCAGGGTGTCGATGCGATGCGTCAGCAACGGTGCCAGATACTCTTCAGCCGCCAGAGTCGCAATGCGGTGTTCGGCCCAGCCCTCCTCGGCCAGAGGGACAAACAACGGACAGGGAGCAGAAAAGACTTCTATAGCGGGATCACAGGCCTGGATTTCCCGGGCGTAGGCACCGCTTTTCACCGTCCCTTCGGTCCCGATGACACCGATACGGCGCCCATGACTGAGTGTGGCGGCACGCCGTGCCCCCGGTGCGATAACGCCAATCACCGGAATACAAAAATGGCCGGACAGGGACTCCAGGGCGACGGCCGAGGCCGTGTTGCAGGCGACGACCAGCATCTTGACCCCCTGACTGACCAGAAATTCGGCCACCTCATGGGCATAACGACGCACGGTCTCCGGGCTTTTTGTCCCATAGGGAACCCGCGCAGTGTCGCCGACGTAGAGCAACTCCTCACGCGGCAGCAGCCGGGCCACCTCCTTGAGGACGGTCAGGCCACCAACCCCGGAATCAAAGATGCCGATTGCACGCTCCGGCACACGGATATCCTTTCTTTATTATGGTAGGAAAACGATCGTACATCGTAGGAGAAGGCTTGCGCCAAAGTCAAGGAGATTGCGTGCATTTCTCCTTTCCCTGACGGTAAAAGGCTGCTATAATTTCGCTCCGAAAACGTGTCCGAAACAGAAGGGATGACCATGAGCCTTATCGACAAGGTTGTCGATTTTTTCAAATCGATGCAGACCGAACAGGTTGTCGGTTTTCTTGAACAGATGAAGATCGGCGAGCTGATCCACCACCCCTATTTTCTTGCCAGCGTCGGTGCCCTCGCCCTCATCTGTGTGATCCTGAAGTGGCGACTGCTGCTGAGCTTCATCATTCTTGCGGTCGGCTTTGCGGAATTGTTCAACTACTCCATCGCCCGCGGCACCGCGCTCGGCGAGGGGATGGGCAGCGAGTCACTGATGATTTTCGTCGGGTTTGGCGTGGTCATCATCTCGGTCGTTATCTACCTGCTGTTTATCAAGTCGGAGTAGTTCCGACAGACAGGATTCTAAACTTATGAAAAAAGCACAAATCAGAGATATGGCCCTGCTCGCCGGCGCTGTGGCACTTGTTGTGTTTCTCCTGAACGCTCCGGAAGAGACCACGCACCGGATTCCGGCCGACGACACCCACGCCCCCTACTACGAAATGATCCGCAAGGATGGAAAAAAAGCGGCTGAAAAACACTGCGAAGAGTGTCACAATGCACAGGGTGTCCCCTTCCCGGCTGGACACCCGGCAAAAGCGCGTTGCCTGCTTTGCCACAAAATAGTAGACCAGTAACGCTTGCCTTCAATCATGAAAAGGGGCGGCCACTGCAGGCCGCCCCTTTTCATTTATAGCGACATGCGCTCAGAGATCTCCTAAAAAGCGCGGCATAAACACCGCCTAAAACGAATTAAGCCGTCGGATAAAGGCGATCAGAAATCCGAAATTGCGCCGATTGAATTCGAAGGCCAGTCGCGGCAGATGCAAAAGATCGGGCTGATCCTCCTCTTTGGGCAGCGGACCGCTGAGCCGGAAACGGCTACCCGGCGCCAGGATTTCGCCAAACTCGCTGCTCAAGACCTGCAAATGGCTGGGATCAAGCTGCTTGTTCAAGCGCAACACCAGCGTGTCTCCGACATAGCGGCCGGAGTGATAGACACGATAGAAATCATCGATGACCCGCACCGCTTCGGCCGGATCACGGGTAATGGTGAACAGGCTGAAATCTTCGCCGGAGATCAATCCTTTCTTCAGCAGGGCCGACTTGATGAAGTCGAGCCACTTCTCCCAATAGTCGCCGCTGTCATCATCAATGAGGATCAGGGGAATCGGCGCGTTCTTGCCGGTCTGCACCAGGGTGAGGGTCTCCATCGCTTCGTCGAGCGTGCCAAAACCACCGGGGAACAGGGCAACCGCCTGCGCCTCTTTGAGAAAGGCGACTTTGCGATTGAAGAAGTACTGATAAACAATCACTTTGTCCGGATCAGAGCTGAACGGATTCGTGTCCTGCTCAAAGGGGAGCCGGATGTTGACGGCGAAGGAGTTTCCGGGGCCGGCCCCCTCATTACCCGCCTGCATGATGCCGCCACCCCCGCCGGTGATCACCATGTACCCCTGTTCGGCCAGCAAGCGCGAGAAGGTCACACACTTCTGATAAATCGGCTCGTCGGTTCCAGTGCGTGCCGAACCGAAAATCGTCACCTTGCGCCGACTGCGATAAGGGCCGAACACCTTGTTGGTGAAGCGCATCTCCTTCATCGTCGTCCGCATCAACTTCAGATCGGCCAGGTAGTCAATTTCGTGCCCGGCCTTCAGGGCCGCAACAATCATCTCCCGGATCAGCCGCGGATGATGAACTCCAGTCAGACGCATCAACTCGGCAATGTGCTCTTCGATCTCCGGTGGATTCTGGTTAAAGCTGAGTTCCATCGTCCCTCACTTCTTTCGTTAAGCGGCACGCCGGGTCAGGTAGCCCCCGGAGCGGACGGTTGCGGTGTTCAGGAGCCCACGCAGGCTGGAACCGGTATAACGCCGGTCGAAAGCGATGTAGAGTTCGCGCAGCTGACGCTCCAGTCCGGCATAGTCCGCAGCCGGCAACCTGGCATCGATCGCTTCACAGACAAAGGTCACACAATTAAACGGCCGGACATCGGCTGTAAACTGGCACCCCTGCGCATCGAGCCAGGGACAGCTGCGGCTAAAGTCGGCGATTGGCAGGGGGGTGTCGCGCACCAGGTGGGCCAGGACGTTGACCAGGGTCAGGTGAAAGGTCCCGTCTCCGCAACACCCACCGGCGCAGTCACGGCAGGCGCTGACCCCGCCGGCGGCATCGACCAGATCCTGTATCTTCTGCTGCTGGAGAGCAATTTCAGCGACGGCGGCGGCGATCCAGGTGCGTTCGGCGCTATCGAGAGCGGTCCACTCATTGCAAATGGTGGACTGAATCGATTGCCAGAGGTCCAGCCTTGCGCCCGATGTGGCGTCCGCTGTCTTTATCACTACTTCGACTCCGTTATCAAAGACAAAACCCAAGGGGCACGACAAACACCGCCGAAGGACCACACCGCGCTGAAAATGGATACGATCGAAACAATTAAAGTGGCTGAAGAAGGCCGTAAGCCGGGTTCTGTTCCCCGCCGCAGTTGCCTGCGACCGGGCGATGATCATTCCTCTAGGGCCGCCGTTGCCGACGGTCTCAAGCGGCCAACCCGGGAGCCTCGGACGGGCCGTCCTCAAACGCTCCTCTATTAGGCCTTGCTCCGGATGGGGTTTACCGAGCATCCGACGTCACCGCCGGACCTGGTGAGCTCTTACCTCACCCTTTCACCCTGACCCGCACCTGGCGGGCGGTCTTCTCTCTGTGGCACTTTCCCTGGGGTCGCCCCCGGTCCCCGTTAGGGACCATCCTGCCCTGTGGAGCCCGGACTTTCCTCCCCCCATCAGCAAGTGACGGGCGGCGATCACCTGGCCTTCTTCAGCCACACATTCATGACAAAGAGTAAGGGGCGAGGAGTAAAGCACTCCTCACCCTGCTCGATTTAACAGCTTTCGGCGAGGTACAACATCCGGTTGCAGTGCGGACAGTCGAGGATCTCTTTGGTCGTAAACAGGCTGTTGAACAGCTGCGGCGGCAGGTTCATGTTACAGCCGGTGCAGACCCCTTGCCGTGCTTCGACGATGGCCACACCGGCGCGGCGGTCGAGCAGCATCTCATAGCGTTTGCGCATCCGGGTCGGCAACTTGGCAAGAAACTCGTCACGGCGGCTGTCACCAGCACCGAGGACCTGATCGCAGGTGCCGATGGCGGTGGCAATCTCTTCTTGTCGGGAGGCAACCCGCTCCTTGATGGCAGCCATCTCGGCGACCTTCTCATCACGATCACGGTTGACGGCGGCCAGTTCGGTCTCCAGGGCGGCAATCTTGTCCTGGATGTCCTTGTTCATTTTTTTCGCCGTGTCGATCTCCTTGAGCACCGCCACATACTCACGCTGGGTCTTGATCGTTGGTAAGCGCCCCTCCGCCCGGCTGACATTCCCCTCTTCGAGGACCAGATCGTGTGAAAGGTCACTGCGCTGCCCACTCAGCGTTGCGACGCCGGCATCGAGCTTATCGACCATCTCCTGCACCCGGGCGACCTCTTCGTCAATCTCCGCCAGTTCCAGGGCCATCTGTGCCCGTTCGCGACGCCTGGCATTAAGATCCCCATCGAGTTCCTGCAATTCCCTGAGCAGTTCAAGTTTTTCCCGCACGTTACATAACCTCCACTGGTTCGTTGACAGCTGTACGCCCGTTACACGGTCTGCAACGGATCGGTCTCGCCGACAAAAGGATGAATATCTAGAGAGAGCCCGCGCTGCGCGGCCTGTTGAGCCAGTCGCTGCGCAAGGCCTTCGATCATGATCTGTTCTGTGGCAAAATGACCGGCATCGAGCAGGGCGACGCCGAGACTCTCCGCGCGCCGGGCATCATGGTAGCCGACATCGCCGGTGACCAGCACATCGGCCCCCTGGCGCGCTGCCGCCGCCAGCAACGATGCACCGCTGCCGCCGCACACGGCAACCTTTTCCACATGTCGTCCTACGTCGCCGACCTGCCGCAGATACGGCGTACCAAGCGCTCTCTTCACCATGGCGGAAAACTCACCCAGCGATGTGGCCCCCGGCAAACAACCGATACGACCAAGGCCGACATCACTGCGGCTGTTGGCCAACGGCAGCAGGTCATAGGCCACCTCTTCGTAAGGGTGAGCCTTGAGCATGCGGTTCACAACACGGGATAAAGCCTCTTTCGGTACCAGCGTCTCGATCCGCACCTCATCAACCGTCGTCGTCTCGCCAATCTGGCCAACAAAAGGCTGCGTACCGGCACCGGGACGGAAAGAGCCGCTGCCATGACTGCGAAAGGCGCAATGGTCGTAACCACCGACGTCGCCGGCGCCGGCAGCAAACAGCGCCTCGGTCACGACCTTTTCGTGGCTGGCCGGCACGAAAACCACCAGTTTAAACAACAGGCCTTCCGGCGCTTCCAGAGGGGTCGTCGCCTGCAACCCCAACCGGGCAGCAAGCCAGTCATTCAGCCCGTCAGCGGCGCGATCGAGATTGGTGTGCGCGGCCAGAATCGACAGACCACCACGCAGGGCAGTGGTCACGATACGGCCGGTCTCATCGGCGACCGAAACCTGGCGCAGGGGGCGGAACAACAAAGGGTGATGACAGACCAGAGCCTCGGCCCCCGCCGCCAGCGCCGCAGCGACCGTCGCCTCGGTGGCGTCAAGAGCAACCAGAACGCGGCGGACTTCGGCCGCGGGATCGCCCACCTGCAGGCCGACGTTGTCCCACTCCTCGGCCAGCACTGGCGGGGCGTGGGCGTTGAGCAGACCGAGCAGATCCTGAATGCGGACAATTTTTGGCTTAGCCATGGTGACGAAAAACTCTCTCGCAATAACCCGGAGCGGCCCGGGTCGAAGTGGCTACACAGGCGGCTTTGCGCGTCCTTTTGACAACCGATTTTTCACCGGGAACCCCGGCAAAAAAAAAGAGTGCAACTGTTCTGTCAGTTGCACTCTTTTGTTGACGATCGTCGGCTGTATGTGGATGTGACGTCTTCAGTCATCTTCATCGATTATGGTGGGCCCACCAGGGGTCGAACCTGGGACGAACCGGTTATGAGCCGGTGGCTCTACCAACTGAGCTATAGGCCC
>DDWE01000153.1 GCA_002345625.1 Desulfuromonadaceae bacterium UBA2294
GGTGTGGCTCTCTTCAAGCTTCTCTTTCAGACTGTGCAGGGCCTCTGTCAGCTTGCGGTGCTCCTGACAGTGTTCGGTGGCCAACGGATAACCGTGCTGGTGCATCAGGGCCTCCTCATCCGAGAAATGTTCCTGTACGTAACGATCAAGAAACCCGAACAAGCGCAGGAGCTCCTGTTTGTCCATCTTGTCGCTGCAGGCCTTGAGAAAGGCGTTGTAGTGGTCAATCAGCTCGCGATGCTGGCTGTCGATGTGGTCGTGGCCAATCGAGATGCGCGGATTCCAGATGATGGTCATGTTGTTGGCTCCTTTAAGTCGGTACCGGTGGACCGTTGTCGTCTAAAAGGGTGATGGAGATGGCGCGTACGGTAGCATTGCTGGAGGGGTTTTAAAATGTGTAAAAGCGCAAAATCGAGATGAGGGCGTCGTCCAATGGCAAGGGGGGGGAGCCGCTCGTCGCGGCAATGCCGGACCGCCATCTGCTAATTCCAATGGCAGACGCTTTGCAGAAAGTTCAAACGGGCTCTTGAAGCCTTCCGGTGGATATTCGAATCTAGCAGATGCCGACCGAGCAATTTTGTATTTGAGTATTGTCACTGGTTCTACCGCTACAGATACTCAAGGAATATTTTGCTGATCCGTGGTTGACAAGGGCGAAGTGGTCGTGCAAATTTTAGTTTCGTCTAATCCTTGTCCTGTCCGAAGGCTGAGTGATTGCTGTGTGTGACGTCGGACAAAAGTCGAATTTATCGAGAGAGGAGTGATGTATGCGACTATTCAGTGGAGGATACGGGTCGGTTAGTGTACGAGTGTCAGGTGCCATTTTTGTCGTTCTGCTGTTGTTGGGGCCGCAACTGGCTCTTGGTGCAACGCCTTCGAACGAGGAGCTTTATCAGTTGATCTTGCAATTGCAGGAGGAGAATCAAAAACTGAAGGAGCAGGTCCAGGAGCTTTCAACAAAACAGGTAGCAACGCCAACCGTGCCCTTGGTTGCCGCTGCGGTCGAGGAGAAACAGGGACAAGACGAGGTTGATAGCGGGCTGAGTGTCGAAGCCGGGGTGGATCTGATGTACCTCGACTTCTATGCCAGCCAGGGGGCCGATGGTGGTGGCTCAAATAATGCACAATATTTCCCTGATCTGGGCACTAAATTGACGCCGAGGTATTGGGTGGAAGTCAAGCCCACCGACCATATCGGCCTGCGTGGCCGATACCTGCACTATAGCCAGAGCAAGATCTACCTTGGCCTGAACAGGGATGTGCGGTTTGAAATTCTTGATCTGGAACTGACTTTCCCGGTCGCCCTTGCCAAGATGACGAAAATCAAGCCGTTTATCGGTTATCGGCGCGGACAGATCGACCTCGATGGATCGGACTTCGGCGAGTTGAACCCGACTCAGTTCACCGGGCAGGGGTTCACCATCGGCACCGATTTCGAGCACGCCCTTTTCGGGAGTCCGGTTTCACTGGCGACCGGCTTTCGCTACAGCCTGCTTTACGGCGACACGGAATTTGCGCCGACCTCTCCTAACAGCCTGCATCATACCATGGTGTCGGGCTATGAGCTGTTCGTAGGATTGGATTACATGCACAATTTCGGCGCCGTCGAAGTTGGTGCCAGAGCCGGCTGGGAGCAGCAGTATTACGGCACCGACGGCTATTTCCCGTTCGCCATCGATCCCGAGACAAATGGCGATGTCGGTCTCGGCGGACCTGTGATTTCCTTGAAGATGAAGTACTGACATTCCCCATGAGGAGCACCGCAGTGCGTTTATAGCACCGCCTTCGAGGAACGTTGTCGGGGTCTACCATCTGCTAATTCTAGATGGTAGACCCCGGACTTCGAACCGAAGGGTCAAGCAGGCAGCTGAACTCTTCTGGTAAACGTTAGAGTAGACCTGATGTCCCGGGTTTCCGGTCCGATGTCAATCTGTTGTTGCAGACGGATCGCTCTTATCCAATACGTTTCTGATAATCTGGGCAAGTTGATCCATCAACAGCGGTTTCATGCAGAAAGCACGAATTCCGATTACCTTTGCATCTTTTTCACTGACTTGCGCGCTGTAGCCGCTACAGAGGATAATTGGAAGATCCGGCCGGATAGCTAAAAGTTCTTTTGCCAAATCCACACCTGACATTTTCGGCATGGTCTGATCGGTAATCACCAGATCAAAATCGTAAGGATGTGTTTTGAATAGATCGAGGGCCTTCACGCAATCGGTCATCGTAGTGACTTTATATCCCAGGATCTCTTCCAGAATAGCGCTTGATGAGTCTGCCACGCACGGCTCATCATCAACAAACAGGATGCGCTCCGTACCAGTCGGTGGAGCGTCTTCGACCACTGGTTTATCGGTGACTTCGTCAGCACTGATGATGGGGAAATAAAGGGTAAACGTCGAACCTTGACCGGGTGTGCTGTCGACCTGGATATGACCGCCATGTTGTTTAACAATACCATGAACCACAGATAACCCCATGCCGGTGCCGACGCCAACCTTCTTTGTGGTGAAGAAGGGATCAAAGATGCGGCTTAGGGTCTTTTTGTCCATTCCTGTGCCGGTATCGGTGATAGTGAGTTTGGCGTATCGGCTCGACTGCGATTCTGAGATTCGAGGGAACTCCTCGCTCGTCAGCTCCTCTTCATTGAGGTCGATCTGCAACAGGCCCTTTTCATTCATGGCATGGACAGCATTGTTGCAGAGGTTGATGAGAACTTGCTGCAATTGGGTCGTATCGGCATAAATAGGGAGAGGTGCTGCGGAAACCGCTAACAGCACTTCCACCGTAGTCGGGATCACGGGGCGCAGAAATTTCATGGAGTCATCGACGATGGTCGATAGATCGACTGCGACGAGCGACAGCTTTTCCTGCCGGCTGAAGGTCAAAATTTGTGCGACAAGATCTTTTGCTCGAGTTGAGGCTTGCATGACCCGTGCAATGTTCTCGTCGAAAGGGTCTCCTGCCTGCTGCTTAAATTGCAAAAGTTCCAGGTTGCCGACGATAACTGAGAGCAGATTATTGAAGTCATGGGCAATACCACCTGCCAACTGGCCGATTGATTCAATCTTTTGGCTTTGTAGAAGTTGATTTTCCAGCCTGATCTTTTCTTCTTCTGCATGTTTTTGTTCGGTAATATCGGCATTGATACCGAGCATCCGATCTGGTTTCCCATCTACGCCAATGAGGACCAGACCATTAGCCTTGAGATGTTTGACTGTGCCATCAGGATGCAAAACGCGGAATTCAGTATCAAAGTCTTTTTCACCATTTAATGCTGCCTGACAAGCAGCCAATGCTGAGTCTTTGTCCGCAGGGTGTAATCCAATGAGCCAGGCTTCTAAATTGCTGGGAATCCCTTCCCGGGTCAGTCCGTACATCTCAAACATCCGGTCATCCCAAATCATGATGTTTTCACGGACATTCCAATCCCAAATACCCAGCTGTGCTGACGCGGTTGCCAACAAAAGACGATCTGTCAGACGTTTGTTTTCATATGCAGCCATCTTGCGTTCGGTGATGTCCTGAATTGTTCCCCTTAAAAAATATCTGTTCGACTCAGGTTTCTGTTCCGGTTCGCATATGGAGTGGATCCATTTCACCTTATCCGGAGCGAACTCAATTTTTAATTCGTGATCATACGGTTGGCCTTCGTGAATGGCCCTCTGAATGGCAGAGTTGAATTTTTGGAACCATTCTCCCTTGAAAAGGTTTTTGTACTCAGCTAATGAATATGGCCCCGATTCGGGTTTTCGCTCTAAGATTCGATAGATTTCATCAGACCACTCAGGCACTCCAACCTCAGGATCAAGAGTCCAATTGCCGATATTGGCGATGCGTTGAGCGAGTCGCAAATTCTGGATGCTTTTCTGCAGGGTTTCTTCTGCCCGCTTGCGGTCGGTGGTATCAATGGAAACGACCATAAAATAGTCGAGCTCACCTTCATTATCACTAACGGGCACAATGGTAGAATGAAACCATAGCTCATTCCCGTCAATATCAACCACGGCAGCTTCTTGCGTGATGATTTCCCTTGTCTCTTTGGCCAGTTCAAGATTCCCTTTCATTTCCTTTTTAAACGACTCAGGATAAAAATAAAAAGGGTAGGGTTTCCCGTAATAGTCTTCAATGTTGTCAATATTTAGGCCTTTTACTCCGGCCTCACTCATAAATTGCAAATTGAAATCCAGATCCAGAATTTTGGTACAAGCTGGTGAATTCTCAAGATAAGCAAGACTCCGTTTTTCCGAGAACCTTAGCTTTTCATCTAGCTGCTTGCGCTCGGTAATATCACGAGCGACCACAACCGATCCGGCGATGTTTCCATCCAGGTCAAAAAAGGGACCGAAGTTAAAGCTGCCGACCCAGGTTTCTCCTGTATTCTTGCGCCGAAGGGTGTACTCGGAATCTGTGCCAGTTTCACCGCGTAAGGCTCGCAGGACAACCCATTGGTCCAAAGGTAGCAGCTCTCCATTAGGCAGGAATACATCCTGAATTTTCGGGTAATCTGCTAATTGGCTCAAACATTCGCTCTTGTCTTTAAACCGGTGGAAGGTTGCAAAGGCCTTATTGAAATGAACGAAGTTCCCCTGATTGTCGGAAATAAAGACCGCATCATCCATGCTCTCTAAGGCGGCATCCAGTTTTTCGTGATACTCAAAGCGCTTCAGCTCCGCCTCTTTCAAGGGAGTAATGTCGTTGCCGATGGCAAGGATTTCTTCTACGTTTCCCTGTTCGTCAAAAATACCTTTATTTGTCCAGGTCACCCAGACTGTGCGGCCATCCTTGGTGATATTTTCACTTGGAACAGATGTATACAGATCAGGGTTGTTAGCGATGTCTTTGGTGAGCTGAGACATATCTCTTCCGCTACTTATTTCGACTTTTGGGACAATGGTTAAGAGGTGCTGGCCGATGAGTTCTTCAGAAGAATAGCCAAAGAAACAGAGACCAAAATCATTCATGAAATGAATGATTCCATCTTTATCCCAGCGGATGACAATACTGTTTGCCAATTCCAGAAGGGTACGAGAATAAACAAGCTCTTTTTGCAGCTTTGCATTTTCCAGCTTCAGACTCTGTATAGACTCGCTATTCATTTCTATACCTCTTGGGCCTATAGATTTTTAGCGGGACGTAAAATTTAAGTTCTAAGTGAATCACCCGCAGCAAGGCGAGTTGAAAAGCTGGGTAGGGTGGGGGCAGGTCGTGTTGGAAGTGCGAACAGCCACCGCGCCGGAAGGGAAGACACTTTATCTTAACGCATATTCACATGTCGTCATGAATTTTAATTTAATCCTGCGCGAAATTCATCGCCGTTTGGCCGCAGTCATGCGCCGATCCGTGAAATCCAACCGAATGGTCCGAAATAGTCAGGTGAGGTGTACTGACACTCTGTTGTCGTTGTGACGCTTTAGAACAAGCGACTGTGGGATGAAGGTTTGAACTGGTGTCGTTTGGGCCGCGATCAGGGCATCAAGGTTTACGGCCATTTGAATGTATGTCTTAGTGCGGCTTATCTCCCGAATTTAACTATGCTTGGGCTTTATCTTTCATACTCACCCTCGTCATGGCGAATCGCCTCAGTTGCACGCCATTGCGTTCGACAACCTGTTCCTCGACAACACTGAAGCCCATGAATTCAAAAAAAGGGCGGGCCACAATGCTGGCTTCAGTCGATAAATTTGTTACGCCTTTTGTCTGAAGGATCTGCACTGCCGCTTCGAACAGCTTTGAGGCCACGCCTTGGCGCGTAAAGGCTGGCGCAGTGTAAAGGAACTCGATGTGACCATCTACCGTATAAGAGATAAAACCAGCAAGCACTCCTTCAAAATCGGCGACAAGAGTTTCCAGCCGAGCTAGCCGAAGTTGCCATTGCTTCAAATCCGGGGATTCCGGCGCCCAGGCTTTTAGTTGTTGCGGTGTATAGCTCTGGCTAGCTATCTGGTGCACAGATTCATAAAACAGGGTGGCAATGGAAGCGACGTCACTATCCGTTTTAGCTCTTATCTTCATGATTCAAGTTCTCTTGCCCCTATATTTTCTGTCATCGCTCAGTGCGGTGCGCTGTTCCAAATGCAGACGTAGACCAGCACAACGACAGCCAGTGCGCTGCCGAGGATTCCGGCGGCGATCAGCAGCAGGACAACGGCGGTGCGGCGGTTCTTCGACCAGGCCATCCATGCCAGGCAGATACAGAGCAGACCCAGCGGCAAGGTAATCAGTAACAGAACCATAATGAGTTGTCCGGAGTCGGTAGCCCTCGGTCTCTTGTTTCTAGTCTTCGTCGAGGCTTTTCTTGACCGACTTGATCAGCTTGCCAAAATTCTTGTCTTTCTTGCGTTTCTCAACAGAGGACATCTGGTGAAACGCCGACTCACTTCTCAACTTGATGAAGTTACCATAGTGCTCGGCCTCTATCTCACCACTTTTCAGCGCCTTGAGAACAGCACAGCCTGGCTCACTGGTGTGGGTACAGTCTCTGAAACGGCACTGTTCCGAGAGCGCACTGATGTCTGAATAGCTTGCCTCAACGACCCCCTCGGCGCTCAACACGCCGATTTCGCGCATTCCGGGGTTGTCGATGATCATCGCCCCGTTTTCGAGGATAAAAAGCTCCCGGCGCACGGTTGTGTGTCGTCCCTCACCGGTTTCGCTGACCGCTTTCGTTTCCAGCACTTCACGACCGACCAGATCGTTGATCAGGGTGCTCTTGCCGATGCCGGAAGAGCCGACCAGGCAATAGGTTTTGCCGGGGGACAAAACGGCTTTCAGGCCGTCGATACCCTCTTTTGTGACATTACTCAAGGTCAACACCGGAGCGGTGATCCCTGCTTTCACGATCTGGTCAAGCTGGCCTGCAACTGTTTTTGCGCTGACCAGATCGGTCTTGGTCAGCAGAATGCATGGCGTTGCGCCACCGTCCTGAACATTGACCAGATAACGCTCCAGCCGTTTCAGGTTGAAATCAAAGTGGCAGGATTGCGCGATGATGACGACATCGACATTCGCCGCAATCATCTGGCTCTTGGCGGCTTCGCCCACCGCCTTGCGGCGCAAGCTGGTCTTGCGCTCCAGAATGCCATGCACCAGCCCGTATTGATCGTCTTCTGTCTTCAGCACACAGACCCAGTCGCCCACACACGGCAGCTCCGTGGTCGATACGGACTCATACAGGTATCTCCCCGAGAGCTTTGCCCGGAAGGTGCCGATGTCATTCAAAAGCAGCAACTGTTCGCGATCCACAGCGGTGACGCGCGCCACAGAGGCTGTTGGGTCGCAAAGAAGCCGGGCTTGTTCTTCAAACCAGCTGTCCCAGCCCAAGGCTTCAAGATTCGAATGCTTCATGATGATGGCTCTTCAATTATGAGGTTGCGCATGGTTGATCGGTAATCCGTGAAGGGAGGGGACTGTTGTTGTTATTAACACGAGAACAGATGGTTAGGTCAAGTTTTGCTTTGCAGCATTCAAGACATAACCCTTTTTCTGAAGATCCGCGAGGTGAAGAGGTACTCAGGTGAGGGCAGTGTGGTATAGACCTCAATCGATCGGGCATTTCATTTTGTAGCCGCCGGTAATTTCGAAGCCGTTGGCCTGGTAGAACGCGACCGTCCGGTCAAACTCTGGTACCGGAGGCGTGCAGAGCTCCAGCCGTTTCCAGCTCTTGGATCTGGCGAACGCGACAATTTCACGCAGCAACTCCGCGCCGATGTTTTTCGAACGGTATTCAGGCAAAACATAGAACTCCTGAATAATGCCAAATGTCCCTTCGGCATAAAGCGAATGGCTCTCGCACAGCGCGCCGAAACCGACGATGCGATCAAAGTCGATGGCGGCGATCACGTGATACCGCTGCTGTTCGACGAATTGCTCGCACAGTTTAACCGCCTTCGGGACATCGACGTCGAAATGCTTGATCCCGGTGCGCTCGATGATCTCGTTGGTCAGGTTAACTGCCAGCTTCGCCACTTCTGCTGCCTGGCTTATGTCAATCAGTTTGTATTTCATGTGTGTTGCAACCTGTGAATCGGTGATGAGTCGATGATCGGGGAGGGTGTCCCAGTGAACTCGCAGGGCAGTGCCTTATTCCATTTACTGCGTTGAATTAAGTATGGTAACCCCGAAATTCCAGAATAAGTGTTATGTCCCAAGAGTCTCCTGATAGATGACCTGAACCTTCTGGTCTATAACGGAGATTTGTACCCCGTTCTGGTAGTTGTAGTAGTCGGTGGCGTAGAGCACGTCGTATTGCGGCGGGGCGACCAGCAGGGTGGGGATCCCCGAAATCAGCAGGAACACCACAACGAGGATCAGCGGCAAACCAAGGCCGAAGGCGATGGTGGGATTCTCGCGGATAAATGATTTCATGTCAGGGTCTCCCTGTTCGGAAAGTGCAAACGGGTTAAAAGCTCATTTAGCCCACGAAAATCGAGGTATAAGCCCTGCCTCCGTGGTTATATGAAGACATTGATGAGTGAATTTAGATGCTTAACGTGGTCCGACCCCGTAACTCCCATCTTGGAAGCCTGCCCCTGACCGAGGCAACGCATAATTTCATGGACGTCCCCCTTTCCGTCTAAAGACATTAAGTGGTTAGAAATGTTAATTTATGAACTTATCAATCTGAGATAAAAGGCCGGCACTTGCGACATTACCTGCGATATTTTCAAGGATCGATTTCAAGCTCTTAAGTGATTCTTTGATAATTGTATTGCTTGGTTTAGAAGATCTTGTTTGTGCTTCTATTGTAGAAATGCTTGCCTCAGCTTCTGCACTTTCATCGGAGTTTAAATTTAGTTTTTCAAGGTTTTCTTTTACAGAATTTAGAACGCCAAGCAATTCTTTGATGTCTATAGTCTGATTTGTTATTTCTTGTGATGAATTTTTTGTTTTTTGTTGAATTTGTGAGTGTGAGATTTGGCCGAAGATATTTTCAATTTGATAGATAACTGAGCTTGCGGCTTCTTTTTCACCTTTTGAAAAAGTCATTCCTTCACCCATAACACCTTGTTCTTCCAGCTTTAACGCCCAATCCAATATCGAATTCCTGATGCCCTCGATAATCCCTTTCAACTGTGCTCCACCTACCAAAAGGGCAGGCTGTAAAGGGATTTCCATGCCTGCCATTAGTTGTTGCTCAATGTTTTTAGGGAAAGGCACATGAAAATTACCCCCTGCTTCCTTGCTGGAAAGGAGATTTTCAATTTCTGCAATTGGCTGACCGATTGACCTATGGGAAAGAGCTTCTGCCATTTCTGTGTCATCAATGTAAAGAGGACACCAGCCGTTGTAAGGATTATGGACCTTCAAAGTTCCCCTTATCTTTCGATAGTCGGGGAAAGTCACCCCACTGCTGTAGCCTTGAAGCTCTGCAGAAATCCAATCTTCGAATTCCTTCACCCCAAGTTTTCTTGCTGCAACGAGTGCCTTCCTCAGTAGGGAGGTGACTTCAATTTGGGGATCAAGAGCATTTTGTTGAAGTTCGATAATCAGAGAACTCAAGAGGGCCTCCATAAATCGTTTAAATTTCTAACAGGGGTGTCGACGTGGAGGAATGGACTACACCGTCATTTGATCCTGTTTTTCTGGAAACACACAGTTAGTTCCATCCTCTTCATACTATTGTTAGAAATTTTGTCATTATTTATATTTTGATGCTGAGGTGAATACTGTGCCAAGCCCAACTTTATTCTTGAACTGCCAGGCTAGCTGCTGTCCGAGACCATGGCTGTCTGGGTATATATGCCAATGGTCGACTCCATATTTAAATAATCTTTTGCGGAAGTCTTTTACCAAGGACGTAGGTATCAATATGCTCTTCATGCCCGATTTGTAGAATATTTTTGTGGGCTCAGGATGAATGGTAAATAGCCCTCTTTGGGACCTTATCCGATCAAATGCAAAGGGTGCCGTAAATCTCCCTTGTTTTTTATTTTCAAATGGACCTGAACCACCATGGTCAACCTCATGAATATATTGGGAATATTTGACGGCATATATGACTCTGTCTTCTGTAGAGTCTGACTCTATTGCAAAATATGCTGCAACTAGTGGATTTGAAGACCAGTCTAAAAGCCTAGTTGGCACACCAATGTGCTGAGCAAAAGCGAGCCAGTGCCAATCATTTAAAAACGATTTTGTGTCTACGAGGCTGATTGCGCGATTTTTAAACTCGTTGAACAATCTCTCTTCTTGGACCAACTTGTAAGGGCCATACACCTTCTCTCTTCCAATTGAAGGTATTAAATAGTGTTTTGGGGACGATACACCACGAAAAATCCAAGACGTATCCCGCATGGTTTCGAGCAAACCATGAAATTCTTTCCATGTTTTTACCCGTTTATGCCCTCTATCAATTATTTCTTTGATTTCTTCTTGTGATGGTATCGGTTTAGTAGTCATTCTTTTCCTGTCTATATTTCTAACGGTTCGCGATAAGCGGTGGCGACGTGAGGGTTCGGCCTACTACCGCAATTTGATTTTGTTTTTTGGGGAGCACCCAGCTCCATTCCATTCGCTTGATTTGCTGGTTATACATTATTTTGGTTTTTGAGACGTTCATCGTAAATACCATCTCGCATTTCAATTATTACTTTTTGTGGATTACCGTAATATTTAGCATTGTCGGCTAGATCAATCAGTGCCTCAGAAATTTCGGTATAAGACACACTTCCATTTTCACAAGACACACCAGAGTTAGTTAGCCATATATGGTAGCCAGCATTTTCTGGTTTTTGCTTTATTTTGCCTTCAGCATGTTTTATGTAGTTATAAAGTGTGTTTATTTTTTCTAAGGTGGAGCCATCACCATTTTGCCAAAATCTTTCGCTACTTTCTAATGACAGGAATTTATCTAATACCATGTAGGCCTGATATATTTGCGAAATTAAAACTTCAAATCTATGTAAGATTTCAAAATATTGAGAAATTTGTTCATTTGGGTTGTCATTGAAAAGAATTTGTGTCTGCACATATTTATTCAATGAATTTTGAGAATAAAAATACTCTTGGAATGCTGATTCTGTTTTACGCAAAAAAACAATAGCGTATTGATGCATTGGGTCTGGGTATCTGGCCGAAAATACACTTGTCAGAACGAATTGATGAATTAAACCATGAGTCATGCACTTGAATTCTTCCATTTGCGGAGCATTGCATTCAGTCAGCTCTGTTAGGTGGGGTGCAAATTCATTGAATAGTCCGGTGGAATATTTAGGCATATTTTCATCCTATTGGCCCGGCAAGTGACAATTGTCTATTTTTTGTATAACAGGGTATAGACGGTTACCGTGCTATCGGATATGGCGGTTGCCGTGCTATCAGTTTAAAAACCTATAAATATCAGCGAGCTATTTTTTAACAGTGTTTAAGGTTTGTTTCAACGCCTTTGAAATAGTAAAAGGGGACAGGCTAGTTATCGACTAGTCTGTCCCCTTTTTATCATTCATCGGCCCCCCTCCGATTCCAACTGCGTTTATCTGTTAACCTTAGGCACACTCACTATACCCGCAGGAATGACACACGCAACAGCCACCTTCATGCTCCACCGGGCCACCACACTCGGGGCAGGCGCCGCCCGATTGGGAATGGACGGCGGAATCCATGCCGTGGTCTTCCATATGCATCTGGATCGCCTTGGCGACGGCATCGGAGCAGGAGGTGACGCGGTTAGCGCCGAAGCCGGCCGGTTTGTGGCAGGTGATGCCGATGAGCTGCTTGACTGATTGCCGGGCCTGAACGCCACTACGCCAGGCCAGGGAGACCAGGCGACCGATGGCTTCGCACTGGCTGGCGGCACAACCGCCGGCCTTGCCCATGGTGGTGAAGAGCTCAAAGACGCCTTTGTCATCTTCGTTGACGGTGACGTAGAGCGGGCCGCAGCCGGTCTCCATCTGATAGGTGGAGCCTCTGAGTGCTTTCGGCCGGTTGCGTTTACGCGAGGCTTTGGCGGTTTCAAACGGCACGGTGTCTTCCGGCTTCTCTTCTTTTTTGCCGACCGACAGCACCTGCATGTCGCGGCTGCCGTCGCGGTAGATGGTCACCCCTTTGCAGCCCTGCTTCCAGGCCAGACGGTAAACATGGTCGACTTCGTCGCGGGTGGCCGTGGTCGGGAAGTTGACCGTCTTGGAGACCGCGTTGTCGGTGTACTTCTGGAAGGCAGCCTGCATGCGGATGTGGTCTTCCGGGGTGATGTCGTGGGCGGTGAGAAACACCGCGCGAACGTCTTCCGGGACTTCCATGATGTCGTGCAGGGTACCGTGCTCGGCGATCTTCTCCATCAACTCCTTGGAGTAGAAGCCGCGCTCCTTGGCAATTTTTTCGAACAGCGGGTTGACCTCGATCAGCTTGTCGTTGTCCATCACCTGGCGCACGTAGGAGACGGCAAACAGCGGCTCGACGCCGCTCGATGCGTTGGCCATGATGGAGATGGTGCCGGTCGGGGCGATGGTGGTGCTGGTGGCGTTACGCACCTTCTTGCCGCCCTTTTTGTCGAAGATGCTCCCCTTGAAGTTGGGGAAGGCGCCACGTTCGGCGGCGAGCTCGATCGACATCTGCCGGGCTTCGTCGGTGATGAACTTCATCAGCTTTTCGCCGAGGTCGGCCGCCTCCTGGCTGGAGTAGGGGACGCCGAGCAGAATCAGCATGTCGGCCCAGCCCATGACGCCGAGGCCGATCTTGCGGTTGGCGCGGGTCATCTGGTCGATCTCGGGGAGCGGGTAGTTGTTGACCTCGATGACGTTGTCCAGAAAGCGCGACGCCAGGCGCACGGTCTCTTTCAGGCGCTTCCAGTCAACATCGCTGTCTTTAACAAATTTACCGAGGTTGATCGAACCGAGGTTGCAGCTCTCAAACGGCAGCAACGGCTGCTCGCCGCAGGGATTGGTGCTTTCGATCTCGCCAATGTGCGGGGTCGGGTTGTCGCGGTTGAGGCGGTCGAGGAAGATGATCCCCGGCTCGCCGTTGCTCCAGGCCATATCGACAATGTGCTCGTAGACTTTGCGCGCATTGAGGTGGCCGATCTTCTTGCCATCGCGCGGGTTGAGCAGGTCGTATTCGCTGTCGGCTTCGACCGCGGTCATGAACGCTTCGGTGATGCCGACCGAGATGTTGAAGTTGGTCAGTTTGGTCTGATCCCGCTTGCACATGATGAAATCCATGATGTCGGGATGATCGACGCGCAAAATCCCCATGTTGGCACCACGGCGGGTGCCACCCTGTTTGATGGTCTCGGTGGCGGCGTCGAAGACTGACATGAAGGAGAGGGGGCCGGAAGAGACGCCGCTGGTCGATTTGACGACATCGTTGGCCGGGCGGATGCGCGAAAAGGAGAAGCCGGTGCCGCCGCCGCTTTTGTGGATCAACGCAGTGTTTTTAATCGCCTCGAAGATATCGGCCAGGGAGTCGCCGACCGGCAGGACGAAGCAGGCCGAGAGCTGGCCGAGCTCGCGACCGGCGTTCATCAAGGTCGGCGAGTTGGGCAGAAAGTCGAGCTCGGTCATCATGGTGTAGAAGGTGTTGGCCAACGCCTTGGCGTCGACGCCGGTCTTCAGCACGGTCTCAGCCGAGGCAATCGCTTCGGCGACGCGGCGGAACATGTCGGCCGGGGTTTCGGTCGGCTTCCCTTTGTCGTCACGCTTGAGGTAGCGGCGCTCGAGAACAGTGATGGCATTTTTGGTCAGCGGCAGAACGGCCGTGGCCGGGCTGGAGGCGGCGGTCTTTGACATGGTTCGATCCCCTTGCATGGAATAGTGAAAAGTTAATGCGGTTGGTTTAAGGGTGGTGCGCCGGAAGGTGGGTGGCGCCAAAACACTTCATCTTGTAGTGATGGGGGAAATTAACCACAATATATCGCGGTCTGTCAAGGGTTCGCAAAAAAAATATTTATATGTAAGTCATATCGGGAAGTTAGCGGAAAATCGTCAGTTTTGAATATAAAACCACTTCTGCTATTTACTGTAACTCACCGAAAAAACAGTCGTATTAATTTACATAAGTGGTTGTCTGTGCTAGAACAAGAGTGATTCCGAGTGAGGGGTTTACTCAAGCGATGAACAGGCACACCACGTCAATGACGACTGAATCTATTTTTGAGCAGCAACAACGGATCGAAGATGAGCTGCGCGAACTGCGGGAATTGCTTTCTGTGGCGCAGGTTGTGGTCTCCTCTCTCGATCTCGATGAGGTGTTGCAGGATATCCTGGTCAGTGCCATGGCCATTATGCAGATGCCGGCCGGCAGCATTGCTCTTTATGATGAAGCGACCTCGCGTGTCCATCTGCGCGTCCACTCGGGTTTAAGTGAAAAACTGACGGCCAAGGATAAATGGCTGGTCAAGAAGGGTGGACTGACCCATCGAATTCTTGAAGAAGGACATCTGTTTATTGTCGAGGATACGGAGAAAGCGGAATTCTTCAACAATCCTTTGGCGGTTGAGGAGTCGATCCGTTCCCTGATCGCGGTGCCGCTTAAAATTCACGATCGCATGGTCGGCATCCTGTATGTCGATGATTTTAAACCGCGCCAGTTTCCGCAACACCGCCTGCGGGTCATGAATATCCTTGCCTCCTTCGCCGCTTTGAGCATCAACAACGCCCAGTTGCACGCCGAGGCGCAGAAGCTCGCCTGCACCGATGGTCTTACCGGGCTGTATAATCACCGCCAGTTCAAGTCGATGTTGCGCGAAGAGATGGCCCGGGCCCGTCGCTATAGCAAAAAGCTGACCCTGGTCATGATCGATATCGATAACTTCAAACGCTTCAACGATACCCATGGTCATCCGCAAGGTGATCGGGTGCTGGCCTCACTCGGCACTACCTTGCGCAGTGCCTTGCGTGATAGTGATCTTTGTTTCCGCTACGGTGGCGAAGAGTTTGTCGCCCTGCTGCCAGAGACCGGTATTACCGCCGGGCTCCATGCCGCCGGACGTATCAGCGATGCGGTGCGCATAAATTCGCGCCGACTGCTGGCTGACATCCACCCGCAAGGGATGACCGTGAGTATGGGTGTGGCCTCTTTTCCCCGCGACGGGGAAGACGACGCAGCCCTGCTCAAAGTTGCCGACGACATGCTGTACCGGGCCAAAAATCTTGGGAAGGATCGCACCTGTGCGCGGAAGGCAAACGAAAAATAATGGCACGTGAAAAAATCCTGATTGTTGATGATGAAGAGGGGATGCGCCGACTTCTGGCCCGGTTGCTGCTCAAAGCCGGTTACGAGACGGCCGTAGCGGCGAACGGTGTTGAAGCTCTGGCTCTGGTCGCTTCTGATCATTTCGATCTGGTGGTCACCGACATTATGATGCCGAGTATGGATGGTCTGCAGCTGCTGCAGGAGATCCGTTCCTTCGATCCCGAATTACCGATTATTGTCATCACCGCATACGGCACGGTTGAGAATGCTGTCGCCGCTCTGCGCGCCGGCGCCCGTGACTACATCACCAAGCCGTTTGAGAACGATGATATCCTGCTGACCATCGAACGGGTCTTTGAACATTCGCGCCTGCTCGACGAGAATCGTTATCTGCACGAACAGATCGACAGCCGTTACCGTTTCACCGGGATTGCTGGCCGTTCGGCCGCGATGCAGGCGGTGCTGGAGATGTCGGCTTCGGTGGCGATCAGCAACGCCAATGTGCTGATTACCGGCGAAAGCGGAACCGGCAAGGAGCTGCTGGCTCGCTCGATCCATACCGGTTCGCCGCGTCGCGATAAACCGTTCATCGTTCTGAATTGTGCCGCACTGCCGGAGAACCTGCTCGAGAGCGAGCTGTTCGGGCACGAAAAAGGGTCGTTTACCGGTGCTTTGACAGCACGTAAAGGGCGTTTCGAGCTGGCGCATGAGGGGACCTTGTTTATTGACGAGGTCGGGGAGATGAGCCTTGCCGCCCAGGTGAAGCTGCTGCGCGTGTTACAGGAACATGAATTCGAGCGGGTCGGCAGCACACGAACCATCCGCTGCGATGTGCGTCTGGTGGCGGCAACCAACAAAAATCTGCTCGACGCGGTCAAGGCCGGCACCTTCCGCGAGGATCTTTACTATCGGCTCGATGTCGTGAATATCCACATGCCGCCCCTGCGCGAGCGTCGCGAGGATATCGAGCTGTTGACTCGCCACTTCATCGCCCGGTACGTCGCTGATACCGGCAAACGGGTTGACGATTTATCTCCGCGTGCCCTGAGCTGCCTGCTGGCTTACGATTGGCCCGGTAATGTGCGTGAATTGCAAAACGCAGTAGAACGCGCCGTGGTTCTGGCCCGGACCACTATTTTGACTCCACACGATTTCCCCCAGTCGATTCAGGGCGAGACCGATATTTGTGTCTCTTTGCCCCAGCAAAATGGCAATCTCACGGAAATCCTCGAGGATTTCGAACGGCAACTGATCGTCCAGACTCTGCGCCGTCACAACGGCTCACAAACCAAAGCCGCTGATGTCCTTGGCATCAAGCGGACGACGTTACGCTACAAAATGCAGAAATACGGTCTCGTCTGACCCCCTGATTGACAAAAATCTGCCATAATTTGGCCCCGTCCTGGAGAGTCAATCCCCCAGTTTTGCCGATTTCCGGCATTGTTCGGGCTGGTACGCAAATTGCTCACTAAGGCTCAATTGTTTCACTGGACTGATATCTGACAATCTGCGCAACCGGGGACAACGCGTTTTGCTCAAATGGCTCTCACTACTACTGCTGGTCCTGCTGGGCCTGACCGGACTCTCCAGCCTTATCTCGGGCCGGGAGATCGCCGTCGATCGGCTTTATGCCCTCTACCTCGATCATGTCCCTGGTCAATCCGATTGGGAGCGGGCTTTACCGCGTACGGTCATGGTCAAAGGCGGTAAGGTCAATGCACCGACCCGTCTGGGCGATATTGATGCCGACACGGTCCACACCTCGACCCCGTCCTGTCATCATGGCGCTTCGATGCCGACACCGGTGGCGGTCGATCTGCGGGCATTCTATACCGATCGTGATCTTTACCTGCGGCTGGAATGGGCCGACGGCACCGGCAACAGTGCCATGCACCCCTGGCGATACAATAGTACGGTCTGGGAGCAGATGCCGGAGCTTGAGGATGGTTTCGGGTTCATGTGGGATGCCCTGGGCCAATCTCCCCGCTTCACCTGTTCTGTCGCTTGTCATATCGACGATTTCGGTGTGTCTGGCGCTAACTTTCACGCCCGTAACCGAATGAAAATGGTTCGACCGGGGAGTTTTGTTGATCTCTGGCACTGGAAAGCCGAGCGGACCGGTCGCTTCGGTTTTGTCGATGACCGCTATCTTGATGACAAGGGGATGCACGGTGATGTCCCGGGCGAACTGTTTCGACCCAACTCGGTCTTTGCCGGCAGCGACCGCGAACCGTTCAGTGAAGGTGATGCGCCGCTGCTCGACGCTGATGGCCGCGCCATCGATAGCCGCTTCCGCCTGGCCGGCGCACAAGTCCCCGGTTATCTGACCGAACAGCCGGTTGGTGGGCGGGCCGATATTGCCGCGTCATCACATTATGCCGATGGCCGCTGGGTGGTGGTATTGCACCGTCGTCTCGACACCGCTGATCCGCACGATGTTATTTTTGTCCCGGGCGACGAAGCCGGGGTTGCTTTCGGACTATCATTGATGGACAGTACGTTATTTGAACATTTCGCTTCAACCGTCGAGGAACGACTGGTCCTGCTGCCCAAAAGCACAGGTGCCGCGTCCGGAGGAGACCGATGATTCGCAGATTGTTTTCTGTCTTGGCTTTGCTGGCGCTTATTTCGCTCAGCGCCTGTAGCGAGCAGTCCGTACAGCCTGCCGCGGCTCAGCTGTCGCAGATCAGTGGCCAGATCGTCATGCCCCTGGAGGGGACGATCCTGTCTGTTTACAAGAAGGGGACCGATCTTTACGGGCCGGCTTTTGCCAGCTCGGTCGCGACCGGGCCTGATGGCCGTTTTTCCCTGTCGCTGCCGGATGGTGAATATATCGCCGTTGCCCGCAAGCGGGTCACCGGAGACACCACCGGCCCGGTCCTGGCCGGCGATAACCGCAGTGAGTTCATCAATCTGGTGGTGCACGGCGATCAGCTGGAGATGACAATTCTGGCTCCGATCAAGATCGGGGACAGTCGGCGTCTGACGGAAGATGCGGCGGCCACGCGCACCGGGCTTTCCGGTCAGATCCTCAATAGTGATGGTGACCCGGTTGAAGGTGCCCGGGTCCATGTTTACGATCACGTGCAAATGTCGGAGCGGCCAAAGTATGTCTCGGAGAAGACAACTCCGGATGGGCGTTACCAGATCTGGCTGCCGAAGGGTGGTACTTATTACCTGGCTGCCCGTGACAAGTTCGGTGGCCCGCCCAAGCTGGGTGATCTCTACGGCCGTTACGACCAGGGGACGATTGAACCGTCGGCGGTGGTGGTTGAGGACGGCGAGGTTCTGTCCGAAGTTAACATTACGGTGACAAAGGTTTGGTAATGCGGCGACAGATATTGATCCTGATGGCGCTGCTGCTGTTGCTCCCCGCCTGCCAGAAGCAGGGCACGCTCGATCTTGATGGCCTCGCCGGTCAGGCACGTGGTGGCGATGCCGCAGCCTGCCGCGAACTGGTCGCCCTGTTGGCCACGCCCGATACCGCTCTGGGCGACCGGATCTATGCCATGGTTATTCAGGTCGGCGAGCCGCTCATACCGGCTTTGCTTGCTCAATTGACAACGACGAATGCCGATCAGCGCGAACGGGTGGCCGCCGCTCTGGGTAACCTCAAGGCAGCACAGGCCGTCCCCGGTCTGGTGGCAATACTCGCCGACAGCAACCTCAAACGTCGATACATCGCCGCCTGGGCATTGGGTGAAATCGGCGCGGCTGAAGGGATCACTCCTTTGATTGCGGCCCTTGACGACGACAACGATCAGGTTCGTCGGCACGCGACCCGTTCCCTGATCAAATTCAACCAGTCGGCGGTGCTCCCATTGCTGACGGCTTTAAGCGGCGCGAATCAGCGTCCTGCCGCCGGCATTGTCCGCGTACTGGGTGATATTGGTGACCGGCGCGCGCTTGAACCGCTGTTACAGCGGGTTGATGGCGAGATCCGCGGCGAAGTGTTTCTGGCCCTGGGTAAACTGCGCGATCCGCGTGCTGAATCGGCACTGATCACCGGTCTTGCTGATAGCGACTGGCAGGTACGGATGAACGCGGCCATGGCCCTGGGGCCGATCGGTACACCAAAATCGATCCCACCGCTTACTGTTACCCTCGACGACGACGTGATGGTGGTGCGTGAATGGTCGGCGCGGTCGTTGTCGATGCTCACCGGGCATGAAGTCGAATATCGTGATGCGACAGGGGTTTTGGTCGCACCTTATAACGTTTATCATTAAGGATTCCTGCCGATGCCGGTCAATTTGCTGACCCGCCCCTATATCGGCCGCTTGCTGGCCAATCGCTGGACCTGGCGCCTGTCGCGCCTGACAGCCTTGTGCCTGCTGGTCGCCATGGCCGCCTGGGGCTGGCATCAACACGCGATCCCCGGTCTGGCAGTCCGCGACCCTTTGATGTACACCAACCTGTCCAGTCATCTGTTCTGGGTCTGGTGGTTGATGGGGATTGTCTTTGTCGCCCTGTTGTTCGGGCGCCTCTGGTGCACGGTCTGTCCGCTTGGCTGGCTGAGTGGTTTATTGTCACGCATCGGTCTGCGGCGTGAGTTGCCGGTCTGGCTGCAAAATTTTATTCCGGTCACTCTGGTTCTGGTCGTTCTGCAGCTGTCGATCTATTTTTTCGCCATTCATCGTTACCCCGATTATACGGCGGTGGTCCTGGCCCTCTGCCTGTTACTGACCATTGCCGCCGGACTGATCTTCCGTCCGCGGGCGTTTTGCACTCTGCTGTGCCCGGCCGGGGCCGTGTTTGGCCTCTACGCCCGGGTCGCACCGTTCCAGTTACGGGTCTGCGACAGCGGGGTCTGCGCCAGTTGCGACAGCCAACGTTGTATTGCCGAGCCGCAGGAGTGGCAGAGTTATCGTCTCGGCGGCACCATTGTTTATCGGCACCGTCGTCTTGACGGTTGTCCGGTCGATCTGGTCCCGGCCGAGATCAGCGACAGTGCCGATTGCCTGCTCTGCCTCAACTGCGCACATAACTGCGATAAAGAGAATATCCAGATCGGCTTTCGCCCCTGGCTGGCTGATCTTGATCTCCGGGGTCTGCGCAGCAGCGAGACCCTGTTTTTCCTCGTCCTGTTCGGTATGTTGACGACCAATTTCAGCAAGGTTTATGTCGAGCTGCGCCAGGGACTGTTCTGGCTGCCCGAGCAGACAGCCCAATTACTCGGTTGGGGCGTCAGCGGCTACAACCTGCTGGCCGTACTCTGGGTCGCCTTGTTGTTGCCGGCGCTGATGCTGTTACCCGGCTGGTTGACTCTGCAGCTGTCCGGTCTGCGGCATCATGTCGCGTTGCCTCCTGAGCAGACGAGCACTTTACCTTTGCCGGAAAAATCGACCGGTTTCTGGGCCGCGGCCTGTGACCTGGCCCTGCCGTTGATTCCTTTGCTGTTGGCGGCCCACGCCGTTCTGGCCCTGGTTAAAATTAACGCCAAGGCCGGCTATCTCCCTTTTGCCATCGCTGATCCAAGTGGTGTGCAAAGCTACCTGGCGATGAATGTCATGCACACCATGGCGGCGCCGGGGGTGTTGATCCCCCTCGATATTTTGAAGTGGCTGGTGCTGCTTTTGCTGCTGGCCGGAATTGTTCTGGCGATCTTTGCCGCCCGTCGTGTCAGCCGTCGCCATCCTGACGGCATGGCCTTTTTTGTCGCGGCTCTGGTCACCTTGGTCCTGCCTTCCGGCTTTTACCTGGCGACGGTGATTCAATGGTTGTTCGTCCGTTGATCCGTTATCTGCTGTTATTGGTGGCCGGTCTGCTTTTAGCCGGTACGGCCCAGGCTTGCTTTGGGCCGAAGCTGTACCTCGGTACCAACGATGACCCCCGCAGCCAGGTGCTGGCTTCGCTGGTTGCGATCTACGTTCAGGAAAAGACCGGAGTCGAGGTCGTGCGACAACCGCTGGCAGCGACGGCTCCCATTGCGGCGATTCGGGCCGACACCATCGATTTTGCCTTTACTGCTGTACCGGAAGACATGCCGATTCTGCTGCAGATCGAAGGGGTGCCGGCGCTGGTCTCCGGCTCACGGATCCTCGAGGACCTGCAGTTCACCACTGTGCGCCCGGCGTTGCAGCGTCTGGCCGGGCAGTTGACACCGGGTCAGGTGTCGACTTTGGTAGCCGCGGTCGATGCCGGTGGCCTGCCGATGGATGTTGCCCGCCGTTTTCTGCGCAATGCGGGGTGGATCTGATGCGTTTGGTCGTTGTTCTGCTCCTGCTGCTGGCCGCCTGTGCGCCGCAACCCGTACCCGCGCCGCCGGTAGTGCAAGAGGTCAGCGGTGTGGTCCAGGGAGAGTTGTCCCTGTCTGGTGACGTCCTGCTGGTCGGTGATCTTCTGGTCCCGCACGGGAGCCGTCTGGTCATCACTGCCGGTACGAGAATCACGGTGCAACCGACAGATGCGACCAAGATCGATCCTGAATTTCTCTCATCCCAGATTGAACTTCTGGTGCGTGGTAGTTTGCAAATCGACGGCACCGAATCGGCTCCGGTGATCTTTCGCCCGGCGGGACAGGGTGACTCCGGCGACCCGCAATGGGCCGGCATTATCCTGGATGGCGTCACGGACAGTTCGCTGCGTTATCTTCAGGTGCACGGTGCGGACACCGGGCTGCTTCTGGTCGCAACCGACGCTTTTATCACAGAAGCCCTGATCACCGGTTGTCGCTATGGACTCGTGGTCCAGGGCGGTTCGCCGCAGATTTACAACTCCCAGATCAGCGGCGGCGAGGGGGGCGTTTTTGTCTGGAACGGGGCACAACCGCTGCTTGACAATCTGCTGGTCGCCGACAATGCGGAAGAGGGGTTGTCGATTGATCGCAGCAGTCAGCCGCAGCTGATCAGCGGCCGTCTGGAGCGCAACGCCATCGGCCTGGTTGCCGCGACGTCGGTGTCGGTTGAGACCCTGCAGTTTTCGGCCAATCATGAAACCATCCGTCGTCTGCTCCCGGTTGCAGGAGTGCAACCATGAAACGGTTTGCGCTGTTCTTTACACTCCTCGCCCTGACGGTCAGTGCCCAGGCAACGGAGACCGTTTATCAGGGCGAGTCGACCTTGTGGACCGATACGGTCTGGAGCGATACGGTGCTGATCGATGGCATCGTTACCGTCGCTCCGAACATAACCCTGACCATACAGCCCGGGACGACCATTCGCTTCACCCGCAACGACACCAATGGTGACGATATCGGTGAAAATGAACTGTTCATTCAGGGCCGGCTGCTGGCGCAAGGGCGTCGTGACGCCCCGATTCTTTTTACCTCGGCGGCTGACCATCCACGTCCGGGTGACTGGGGGGCGCTCAACATGATGGCGTCGCAGGAGGGGAACCGGATCGAGTTTTGTCGGGTTGAATATGCCTACCGTGGCTTTCATGCCCATTTTGCCGGCGCCCAGCTCGTGGATTCTATCTTTCGGTTCAACCGGCGCGGTGCCCAGTTTCAGGAGTCTCAGGTCAGTATCGAGCGTTGCCGGTTTGAGCAGAACCTCAACGGTCTGCAATTTCGTGATTCGACCGTGACTCTCCGCGATTCTGTCATCAGTGGTGGTTACTGGGGGTTGCGCAGTGTCTATAGCACGGTCACCATGTCCGGTAATCGTATCGAGAAGAATCGGATCAATGGCGTCAACTTCCGCGACTCGACCCTGGACATGACCGCCAATCAGATTGTTGATAATCGACGCGGTCTCTATCTGCAGCGCTCTACCGGTCGCGTTGATCGCAATGTTCTGAGTGGCAACAGTGAATATGGCCTGTTTCTCGAAGCCGGAGAAGTGGTCGTGCAGGGTAACCGCATTAATGGTAACGGACGTGGCGGCCTGCGCGTGATTGATGCCAATCTCGATCTGGTTGGCAATGACCTGTCGGGGAATGATCTTTATGCTCTGGTCAATGATGGCAGCAGCAATCTGATCATCACCGGCAACGCCTGGGGGACGGTCGACCCGGCTTTACTCGCCGGTCTGATCCGTGATGGTGCGGATCGCTCAGGTTGCGGCCAGGTGCAATTGCTGAACCCGTTAGCACCAAGTACACATCCCGAATTCGTGAACCCTCGTTGAAAGCGTTAATTATGTCCAGATTTCGCGTATCTGCCCCGATGAAAGCTTTGCTGTTGGCGATCATCTGTGCCCTGTTTCTGACCGCTTGCGATCAGGCGACCCCCCGGTCCAAAATGCGCATCGGTTACATGAACTGCAATAGTGAGCAGGAGACCACGGCCCGGTTCGGTCCCTTGACGGCCTGGTTGTCGCAGCAACTGAACATCGATTTTGAACTGGTCCCGGTCGACACTCAGGAGTTTGCCGAGCGCTTCAGCGCCGGAGAGTTCGAATTTACTCATTCCAACTCCTTGCTTTACGTCATTCTGAAAAAAGAGCAGCAGCTGCAACTGCTGGCGACGGAGAAGAGGGGGCGTTACGGCGCACGCACCGCCGGGACCATCATCGCACGCAAGGACAGTGGTATCCGCACTTTCGCTGATCTGCGCGGCAAACGGATGATCTTTGGGCCGCAGTTAGCCCCTTCCGGTTATCTGGCACAGTATAATCTGATGCTCGATGCGGGTATCGATCCGGAGCGCGATCTGGCCTATTACGCTATTCCGCACGGTTCGTTCAAGCATGAGAAGGTGGTCTACGGTGTTTACTTCGGTGAGTACGATGTTGCCGCTGCGCCGGCCCTTGACCTTGAGTTGATGATTCGTGACGGCAAGATTTTTGCCGATGACTTCACGGTCATCGGCGAGAGTCCGATATTCCCGTATTGCACATTCGGTGCTGCGGCTTCGGTCGCCCCGGATCTTGCTTCCCGCTTCAAGCAGGCATTATTGACCTTGACCCCGGAGACGACAGTCGATTTCGGTGGTGAGACCATTAAAGTCCTCGGATCGGCCTGGATTGACGGTTTTGATCCGTTGATTGACAGCGATTACGATGTGCTGCGCGAACTGGCCAAAAAGGCCAATATGCCTCCGTATCAGGAGTTTTAATTGTCGCGTGACCGTTTTGACATTCTGACCCTGATTGGCCTGGCAGGGGTGGTCCTGGTTACACTGTTCCTCCTTCTTGGCAGTGGAGGCCGTGACCTTCGTCTCGCTTCGGGTCCGTCCCAGGCCACTGAGCGTGCCCTGCAGGAGCGGGCGCAGGCAGCCTTCTTTGCCGAGACCTACGCCCCGGTTGAAGAGTTACTGGCGGTCAACAAACCCGGAGAAGCCCTGCTGCGTCTGGAGCAGATCGAGCGTGATCTGCCGGCTGAGGCGCATACCGCCTTGCTCCGGGGCGGTATTCTCGTTCGCCAGGGAGCCCTTGTCGAGGGGATTGGTGAATATGTCCGCGCCGTGCGCTCGCGTGCCGATTATGTCGACACCCGCAGTCCGTTGCAGCGTCGTGCTGAAATTGAGCAATTACTCGCGACCGCTCTTCCTGTTGTGCAGTCTCAGGCTCAGACGAATCCGGACAATCAGGGCTTAAACCGGGCCCTGCGTGACCTGCATTACCTGCAGAGCCGTCTGGCCGGGGGGTGTGAATGAGGCGGCTTCTTGCTGATCGGCATCTGCTGTTGGTGCTCGCTGCAGGGATCACCCTGGGTCTATTCGGCGTTCTTCTCAGTCGCTGGGGGAATCCTGAGCGCACCGGAATTTGTGTCTCCTGCTTCCTGGAGAACACCGCCGGGGCGCTGGGGTTGCATAATAATGTGCGATTGCAGTACATCCGCCCGGAGCTACCCGGCTTCATCCTCGGCGCAACGGTCAGTGCCCTGATCGCCGGTGAGTTCCGCTCGCGAGGCGGGGCGGCGCCGCTGTACCGGTTTCTGGCCGGGGTCTTTTTGATTGTTGGTTGCAGTGTCTTCATCGGCTGTCCGATCAAGCTCTTTTTGCGCATGACCGCCGGCGACCTGACGACACTCGCCGGCTTTGCCGGTCTGCTCGCTGGCGGCTGGTTGGCGGTGCGGGGCTTGACCGCCGGGGTCCATATCGGCCGATCGGCACCGCAACAGGGCGGGTCGGGCACGCTGGTTCCGCTGCTGTTTCTGTTTTTACTGATTTTGCTGTTTGTCCAGCCACTGTTTCTCCTGATCTCGACCCGGGGAAGCGCCGCTGAGCATGCCCCGTTACTGGTCTCGCTCGGAGTCGGCCTGCTGCTTGGCGTTCTGGCCCAGAGGACCCGTTTTTGCATCACCGGTGCGATTCGTGACCTGTTTCTGCTCGGCAGGCGAGCTCAACTGGTCTGGGGATTGCTGGCGTTTATCGTCACGGCGACGCTGACCCATCTGATTGCCGGGTCGTTTCATGCCGGTTACTTTGGTCAGCCTGGCGCCCATCTCGATGCCCTCTGGAGCTTTCTCGGCATGCTGCTGGTCGGCTGGCTGTCGGTGTTGATCGGTGGTTGTCCGTTCCGGCAGATGATCAAGGCCGGGGAGGGCGACACCGACGCCGGCATGGTTGTGATCGGCATGCTGGCCGGTGGCGGTCTGGTTCAGTCATGGGGCATTGCGGCAACGGCGGCCGGAGTGGCTCTGAACGGTCAGGTTGCTGTGCTGGCCGGTCTTGGATTTGTTTTG
Source organism: Desulfuromonadaceae bacterium UBA2294 (assembly GCA_002345625.1). GTDB lineage: Bacteria > Desulfobacterota > Desulfuromonadia > Desulfuromonadales > UBA2294 > UBA2294. The sequence continues at coordinate 25,699 of DDWE01000153.1, forward strand.
CTGCTCTCGCTGCTGTTTCGCGAGCGCAGCGCTTAAACATGAAGTGGAGAGGTTGATGACTGTGTTAAAACGAAATCCGGCCATTATCTGGCGAGTCGAGCGGCAGCGGGAGGCTGAAGTCAAACAGGCTCTGGCCGCCGGGGACGATCCCGGGGAGCGGGGAACGGTGCTGCTGATTGATTCCGGCACCATGCACCAATTGAATCTGGTTGGCGGCACCATCTGGCAACTGATCGACGGCACCCGCACCGCTGCCGACATTGTCGCCGATCTGGCGGTTGAATATGATGTGTCACAAGACGAACTGATCGGGGACGTCGAGGCGTTCACCAGTGATCTTCTGCAACGAGGATGGTTACTCCATGGCTGAGTTTACGGATCTGTTTTCTGCGCCGCTGACGTTTAACTGGACGCTATCGTATCGCTGTAACTTCTCCTGCGTGCACTGTTACAGTCGTGAAGAGGCGGCGGAGGAGTTGTCGACTGCCGAAATCTGCAGCATGGTCGATATCCTGGCCGAAAAGCAGGTGCCGTTTATCAATTTTGGCGGCGGTGAACCTCTGGTTCGTGCCGACTTGTTTGACGTGGCCACTTATGCGACCAGTAAAGGGCTTAATGTTTCCATGAATTCCAACGGCTGGCTGCTCGATCTGGCCGCTGCTGAAAAGCTCAAAGCTGCCGGGTTCAAGAGCGTCGGAATCAGCATTGATAGCGCCGATGCCGCTTTACACGATGATTTCCGCTGCATGCAAGGCGCCTGGGATCGTGCTGTCGGGGCTCTGCAAGCCTTGCGAACGGTTGGTCTGCGCAGCACCTTAAGTGCTGTTATCTCCCGGATTAATTATCAGCATTTTCGCCAGATTCTCGATCTGGCACGCGATAACGGTGTGGCCCAGGTTTACCTGCATAATTTTAAATGTAGCGGTCGTGGTTTCAAAAATCGTGAAGAGCTCGATTTGTCGCCGGAGGAGTGGAAGGCGTTCTATGTCGAAGCGTTAGCGGTGAAGAATGCAACCACGGATATCAGCATCTCCTTCGATGATCCGGTCATTGCTTCGTTGCCCGGATATGCTGAAAACCCGTTGGTAAAAGGGAGTAGCTGTGGTAAACTTTCGCTGCATTTAAAACCGAACGGGGACATCACTCCCTGCGGTTTCATCCCGCTGGTGGTCGGAAATCTGCTGCACGACGATTTTGACGACCTGTGGAAAAATTCACACATTCTCAATGCCATGCGTAACAAGGAAGCCAAGGGGAAGTGTGGCAGTTGCGGTTCTTATGAAAGCTGTCTGGGCGGCTGTACCGCCAGGGCTTTTGCGACTACAGGAGATTTCAGCGAACCGGATCCGCATTGCTGGAAGTAATCCGCGTTCTTAACCTAAAACAAGGAGGTGCTCACATGAAAAAGTACCAGAAGCCGATGGTCGTCGGATCCTCGAACGTCCATCCCTGCTAACGCAGGAGGGGGGCAGCAAGCGCTGCCCCCCGTTTTTTTTCACATTACCTAATCGTGGATAGCTATGGCTCTGGATCTTCTCGACACTCCATTGCGCGCTACCTGGGATTTGCACGACGGCCGAAGCGGTATGCCATCACCGCTTGCCGCCCAGGTAGCCCAACGCTTGACTGACGCCCAGGTCTTTTACCTGACGCTCGATCTGCATCCGCTTTTACATGCCGACGTCGTTGATCTGGTTCGCGATCTGTCGGCAGCGGGTTGTCAGGTTGAGGTCTGTACCGGTTCTTCCGCAGATGAGCTTGCGCGCCTGCCGGAGTTGCCGGAGACGGTTCCGGTCCTGCTCGATGTGGCGCCGTTCTGTTTGGCCGATGGCCTCGATTTCGTCGGTCTCGGCAAAATCATGGATGACTTTCGTGCCATGGGGCGTATTCCGGTCTTTTCCCTCGTGCCAAACCGGGACAATATCGGTCTTCTTGGCGCTCTTTTTGCCTTTAGCCAGCGTGCCGGAATTGCCCGTTTTAAGTTGCCAAACCTGCGAATTAATGATACTTTTCGCCAAACTTGCCAACCGTTTATGGTGACTCCCTCCGATCTGGATCGGCTGCGTCTGCAGGTGAGTGATGCGGCTGCCTTTCGTAGCGGTTTGCAACTTGACGTGCATGACTTGTTTCTGTGGGAAATTCTCTTCCCGGATGGTGGTACAGCACGCAGCGAGTACGGTGGCTGCCAGGCGGCGAACAGCCTGGCCCATGTCGATCTGCAGGCCACAGTGCATCCCTGTAACTCCTGGCCGCACCCCCTGGGTCATCTGGCTGTTGCCAGCTTCGATGTGATCTGGTCTTCACCCGACCGGCTTGCAATCAGGCAGAACGTCGCCATGCAACCGGCCGGATGTTGTAATTGCCGCGATTACGCCATCTGTTTTGGTGGTTGCCGTGGCCTGGCCCGCGAACTTCCTACAATCGACGGTCGCGACCCGATGTGCGCCGGCCGCCGCTAACGAGCGACTATGTCGATCTATCTCGACAACTCAGCGACCTCTTTCCCAAAACCGGAGTCGGTTTACCTCGCCGTTGATCACGCCTTGCGTGACTGTGGGGCCAACCCCGGTCGCGGAGGGCACCGCATGTCTCTTGATGCGGCCCGGCTGGTCTATGAAGCGCGTGAAACTGTTGCCCGGTTTTTCGGGGTCAGTGACGCCTCGCGGATTATTTTCACCTCAGGTGCAACCGAATCGATTAATCTCGGGTTGTTCGGCCTGTTACAGCCTGGTGACCACGTCGTCACGACGGTCATGGAGCACAACTCGGTTTTGCGGCCTTTGCGCGCCCTGCAGGATCGCGGTGTCGCTGTAACCCGGGTCGGTGCCGATAAACAGGGGCGGGTGACAGCCGATGACCTGATTGCCGCCTGCACCAGCCAGACCCGGCTTGTGGTGTTGACCCACTGCTCCAATGTCACCGGCACGGTGCAGCCGGTTGAACAGATCGCAAACTGGACCCGTCGGCATGGTATTCTACTGATGGTCGATGCCGCCCAGAGCGCGGGGTTGCTGACCATCGATGCCCCGGCTATGGGGATCGACCTGCTGGTGGTCCCCGGTCACAAGGGCCTGCTTGGCCCGACCGGTATCGGATGCCTCTATGTGCGGGAGGGGATCGAGCTGCAACCACTGATTTATGGAGGGACCGGGACCCAGTCGGAATCTGACCGGGCACCACAGCAGATGCCGGAACGTCTCGAGAGTGGCACCCCGAACACCTCCGGGATCGCAGGGCTCAAAGCCGGTATTGACTGGTTGCAAACCACCGGACTCGAAACCGTCCGCCACCATGAACGTGAGTTACTGGAGGTTTTGGTTCAGGGTTTGAAGGCGCTGCCCGATGTGATCGTTTATGGACCGGATAATCTGGCCGATCACGGTGGTGCCGTCTCCTTTGCCAGTCAGAGGCACGACCCTTCACAGATCGGTTTTCTGCTTGATCACGAACACGACATTATGGTGCGGATCGGCTTGCATTGCGCTCCTGAGGCCCATCGTGCCATCGGCACATGGCCGCAGGGGACTATTCGCGTCAGTCCGGGTCATTTCACCACAATCGACCAGATCGAAACATTTCTTCACGCAGTGTCCGGCATTGTAGCCCGGCGCTGACGATGACAACAAGGAGGCGCCAATGATTCGTCAAATGCTGATCATGTTGATGTTTGTCATGCTGCTTGCTGGCTGTGCTCTGCCGCCGGACAAACCGGTGACCCGCGATGAGCTGATGGAGACGAAAATTTACCAGATCTATATTATCGTCGAGTCGCCAGAACAGGTCTTGGACCGGTTGAATACTTATGGTGAAGTGGTCCTTGAAGCCAAACGCAATATTCCCGGGAAAAATTATCTCGTGCATGTCAAACTGCTGGCGACTGCCGACGGTATCGAAGTTGTGGACTACGATCGCTGATAAGGGGGCTTTATGGGCAAGGATAAACCCAAATACTATGTTCTCGACACCAACGTTCTGCTCCATGATCCGCAGGCTTTGTACAAGTTTGGCGATAATCGCCTGATTATTCCGATTACGGTGATTGAAGAGATTGATCGCTTCAAGAAGGACCTTAATGAAACCGGCCGTAACGCCCGACATGTTTCGCGCGTTCTTGACGGTCTGCGCGATAAGGGGAAGCTGGTCGAAGGGGTGCCGCTTGAGTCGGGGGGGACCTTGCGTGTGGTCCTGCACACCGCGGAGGCGATGCATAAACTGCCGGCTGAGCTGGTCGATGATCGTGGCGACAACCGTATCCTTGCCGTCGCTATCGATCTGAAGGCTGTCGGTGATGCCCCGGTTATTTTTGTCACCAAAGATACCAACCTGCGCATCAAGGCTGATGCGATCGGTCTCATTGCCGAAGATTACGAGTCAGACAAGGTCTCCATCGACGAACTTTACAGTGGGTTTGCCGAGGTCGATGTTGAACCGGACCAGGTTGATCTGTTTTACAGCCAGGGTTATCTCGATCTCGAAGGAGCCTTTTTCGCCAACCAGTACCTGACCCTGGTGGATAACACCAACAGTTCTCACACCGCTCTTGGCCGTTATGATGGGACGATGCGGCGGGTGCTGCCGCTGATCCGTTTACCGAAAGAGGGTATCTGGGGGATTCATTCCCGTAACCGGGAACAACATTTTGCCATCGACCTGCTGTTAAACGACGATATCCAACTGGTCAGCCTGGTCGGCAAGGCCGGCACCGGCAAGACCCTCCTTGCCATTGCGGCCGGTCTGCAGAAATCTGCCGACGACGAGACCTACAACCGGCTTTTAGTTTCTCGCCCGGTTTTTCCCCTCGGCAAGGATCTCGGTTTTCTTCCCGGCGATATTGAAGAGAAACTGGCCCCCTGGATGCAGCCGATCTTTGATAATGTTGAGTTGTTGCTCGGCAATGTCGACGAACGGGGCAAGCGCAAGCGCGGCTACAAGGAACTGGTCGATATGGGCCTGCTGGAGATCGAAGCCCTGACCTACATCCGTGGTCGTTCGATCCCCAAACAGTACATGATCGTCGATGAGGCACAAAACCTGACTCCACATGAGATCAAGACTATTGTCACCCGTGCCGGGGAGGGGACCAAAATTGTTCTGACCGGCGATCCCTACCAGATTGATAACCCGTATGTCGATGCCTCAAGCAATGGCTTGACCTACCTGGTAGAGAAATTCAAAGGGCAGGAAATTTCCGGGCACATCATTCTGACCAAAGGCGAACGCTCAAGCCTTGCTGAGCTTGCTGCAAATCTTCTTTAAAAACGGGCAATTATGCCATTAAACTTGATGTGATACGGCGAGCTGATGCTGGTCCTGACTCTGGAATCTTCCTGTGACGAAACGGCGGCGGCGGTGGTGCGCGACGGCCGGCAGGTGCTGTCAAACGTCGTCGCCTCGCAGATCGATGTTCACAACCGTTACGGCGGCGTTGTCCCGGAGATTGCGGCCCGGCAGCATGTCTCCGCCATCGGTGTTGTGGTCGATGCGGCTCTCGAACAGGCGGGTATCGGATTCGATGCGCTTGAGGGGATCGGGGTGACCCGTGGCCCCGGCCTGATCGGTGCATTACTGGTCGGACTCTCTTATGCCCGCGGTGTTGCTCATGCCTGCAAACTCCCTCTGGTCGGGCTGCATCATATTGAGGGCCATATACTTGCACCGTTACTTGAATATCAAGTGTCCTTCCCTTATCTGGCCCTGGCGGTCTCCGGCGGCCATACCCACCTTTACCGGGTCGAAGGGATTGGTCGTTATCGCACCGTCGGACGCACCCGAGATGATGCTGCGGGGGAGGCCTTCGACAAGGTGGCCAAACTTCTTGGTCTCGGCTATCCAGGTGGCGCGCGCATCGATCAGTTGGCGGCACTCGGCAATCCGGCAGCGATCACTTTTCCACGGCCGATGCTGCACACTGGCCTCGACTTCAGCTTCAGCGGGATAAAAACCTCAGTACGCAATCATCTTGAACCGTTACAACAACCGTTGTCTGACACCGATCTCTCCGATCTGGCGGCCAGTTTTCAGGCGGCGATGGTCGAAGTTCTTTGTAAAAAAACCTTGCGGGCCGCCGAGGCCGAAGGGTTACAACGGATTGTTGTGTGTGGCGGCGTCGCCTGCAACCGTGGACTGCGTGCGGCGATGACCGAACAGGCATCTCGCTGCGCGCGTCAGGTCTTCTTTCCATCACCGGCTTTATGTGGGGACAATGCGGCCATGCTCGGAGTCGCTGCCGATGCTTACCTGGTTCAGGGCGCCGGTTTGTATCCGGTGGCTGATGCGATCGCAACCTGGCCCCTTGATCACGCTGCACCGGCAAATTTTCAAGCGGAGGCTTAAATGTGGCGGACCTGGTCGTATCCCCGCCAACTTAAGTTGAACCTGCTCCGTTTTATCCGATTGCGGGGGACGCCGGATGAGGTCGCTAAGGGGATGGCACTGGGGATCTTTATCGGCATGACGCCGACCTTCGGTTTCCAGATGGGCATCGCCCTGTTTTTTGCCTGGATTTTACGTCAGAACAAGATTGCGGCTGTGCTTGGAGTCTGGATTACCAATCCGGTCACGGCGCCGATAATTTACGCACTTGAATATGAAACGGGTCGACTTCTTCTGGGCCTGTCACGCCTGTCGCTGCCGTCTGAAATGACCTATTCCAGTGTGATGCAACTCGGTTGGGAATTTTTACTGCCGTTCTGTTTTGGTAGCCTGATCTATGCTATTATCAGCGCTTTTCTCGCCTTCGCCCTGACGTTGCGTTTTATCCCGGTGCTGCGCAAAGTCCGGCCATCGCGCTGGCC
>DDWE01000081.1 GCA_002345625.1 Desulfuromonadaceae bacterium UBA2294
CCGCGAGTGGACTCCTATGCGCTCATGGCGCGAGCATCTCGGCTTAACCCAAGCAGAGGTTGCCGTCCGTGCAGGAATCTCCCAAGCGGCCTATGCCCAGATGGAGACCGTCGAACGACCACGGCTGGCAACCATCAAAAAAATCGCGCACGCACTGGGGATTACCCCCGAGCAGCTCAATTTCTAATCAGAAGATAGTTCTGTCCCGGTTTGCCTTGGCAGGGCACCCACAATTCCCGACAAGCCTCTTTCTCCAAGCCAGCATCACAATGGGGCAAGCGCTTGCTGGACTTGGTCTATTTTTCCACGGCGTAAAACAAAAAAGGGCAACGGAATACCGTTGCCCTTTTTCATTTTACTGCAATGAACGCTTCCTCTCTCAGGAATCCTTGTCCTTGCGCTGGGAGTTCTCATAGAGGGCGATGAAGTTGATCGGCTCCATCAAGAACGGCATGAAGCCACCGTCCACCGCGGCCTGACAGACGATCTGACGAGTGAAAGGAAAGAGCATCAGCGGGCAGTCGACCGCCAGGACGCGCTCATGGTGCTCCTCGGGTATGTTTTTCATCAGGAAAACCGAGGCATGCTCGATTTCGACGATAAACATCACTGAATCCTCGTTATTTTTATCCAACACCTTGGCGGTAATGGCGATGGAGACCTCGCTGTGGTCGTCGTCGAGCTTCTGATTCTTCAACTGCAGGTTGAAATCCACTTTGGGGTCCTGATTTCTCGCCAGAAACACTTTGGGGGCATTGGGACTCTCAAAGGAAAAATCCTTGATGTACATCTTCTGCATGCGGAAAATCGGGATTTCCTGCTGTTCGGGGGCCTGGTCTGCCATGGGGTATCCTTGTGGTCTAAGTCAATAAAAACCGGCTTCCTTTACCAGGCCGCCGGAAGATTGTTCGTCGGCTGCATGGTAACAGGCGACGGTCTGAAAACACAATCAAAAAACCTTCAATCTCCATTCAGAAACTGCTTCAAAAACATGCCGGTGTAGGAGCCGGGCTGGAGAGCAATTTCTTCCGGGGTGCCAGTGGCAATCACTTTCCCGCCGCCGCTGCCGCCCTCCGGACCGATGTCGATCACGTAATCGGCGGTTTTGATCACGTCGAGATTATGCTCGATCACCACCACCGTGTTGCCGCCGTCGACCAGCCGCCCCAACACCCGCAGCAGATGCTGAATATCAGCGGGATGGAGGCCAGTGGTCGGCTCGTCAAGAATGTAGAGGGTCTTGCCGGTGGAGCGGCGGCTCAGCTCCTTGGCCAGCTTGACCCGCTGGGCCTCGCCACCGGACAGGGTCACCGAGGACTGGCCAAGGGAGAGATACCCCAGGCCGACATCGACAATGGTCTGCAGCCGGTTCTGGATCGGCGGCACGTTCTGGAAAAAATCCAGGGCCTCCTCCACGGTCATCTGCAGGATTTCGGCAATATTTTTCCCTTTGTAGCGGATATCCAGGGTTTCCTGGTTGTAGCGTTTGCCCAGGCAGCGCTCGCAGGTCACATAGATATCGGGGAGGAAATGCATGGCAATGCGGATGACGCCGTCGCCCTCGCAGGTCTCGCAGCGCCCGCCCTTGATATTAAAACTGAACCGGCCGGGCTGGTAGCCGCGCGCCCTTGATTCGGGCAGACGGGCCAACAGTTCCCGGATCGGCGTCATCACTCCGGTGTAGGTGGCGGGGTTGGAGCGGGGGGTGCGGCCAATCGGGCTCTGATCGATGTCGATCACCTTGTCCAGGTTGTCCAGACCGGCAAGGAGCTGCGGGCCTCTCCCGTACCCTTTGGGGTCGATGAAATAACGCTCAGCCTCGCGGAACAGGGTCTCGATAACCAGGGAACTCTTGCCCGACCCGGAGACCCCGGTGACGCAGGTCATCGCCCCCAGGGGAAAACGGACCGAAAGCTGTTGCAGATTGTTGACGCAGGCGCCGCGCACCTCAAGGCCATGGGCCGCTCCCGGACGGATGGGACGACGCTGTTCCGGCACTTCAATCTTGAGGCGGCCGGAGAGATAGCCGCCGGTCAGGGAGGCCTCGCAATCGAGCAGACCGGGGACCGGACCGGAATACAAAATCTCGCCGCCATGGACACCTGCGCCCGGACCGATGTCGAGGACATGGTCGGCATTGGCGATGGTGTCCGAATCGTGCTCGACCACAATCACCGTGTTGCCCAGATCGCGGAGGTTGATCAACGTCTTGATCAGCTTGTTATTGTCGCGCTGATGCAGACCAATGCTCGGCTCATCAAGGATATAGAGCACTCCAGCCAAACCGGACCCGATCTGCGATGCCAGCCGGATGCGCTGGGCCTCGCCCCCGGATAAGGTGCCGGCCTTGCGATCCAGCGACAGATACCCCAGTCCCACGCCCTGGAGAAAGAAAAGCCGCTCTCGGATCTCTTTGAGGATGGGGCGGGCGATGATTGCTTGCCGCTGATCGAAATCCAGGGTTTCCAATTCCTTGATCAACTCCTCGATCGCCATCCGAGTGAGCGCTGTGATCGACCACTGGCCGACCCTGACCGCCAGAGCCTCAGGTTTCAGGCGCGCCCCGTGACAGGCGGGACAGCCCTGCTCGTTCATGAACCCTTCCACTTCCTCGCGCAGGCGAGTGGAACTGGTTTCACGGAAGAGCCGGTTCAGGCGGGGCACGACCCCTTCAAAGGCAATCTGCGATACCAGTTTGCGCCGCCCCCGGCTGTGAACAAACTCCAGCTTTTCCCGGCCAGTGCCGTGCAGCAGTCCCTTTTTCACCTTGGCGGGCAGCTCGGCAAAAGGCGTGTTCGGATCAAAACCATAGTGGCGGGCAAAGGCCTCTATCCACTGGTCGGATAGAGTCGACAGTCGCCTCCGGGTCCAGGGCACGATGGCGCCTTCCAGCAGGGAGAGCGATTCGTCGGGGACGATCAGGTGCTCGTCGATGAACTGATTGACGCCCAGACCGCTGCAGGAAGGGCAGGCACCCTGGGGATTATTAAAGGAAAACAGCTGGGTAGAGAGTTCGGGCACGGAGATGCCGCACTGGTGGCAGGCAGCGGATTCACTGAACAGCACCTCCTCGCCGATGTCCGGAAAGACAGCCAGCATGGTCCCGGAACCAAGGGCCACGGCGGTACTGATCGATTCGTCCAGACGCCTGCGAATCGATGATTTGATAACCAAGCGATCCACCACCGCCTCGATATAGTGGTGTTTATTCTTATCGAGCACGATCTCCTCACTGAGCTGGCGAACCTCACCGTCCACCCGTACCCGAACAAAACCCTCCTTGCGCAGCCGCTGAAAAACCTGCTCGTGCTGCCCCTTTTTCTGGGTGACCAGGGGTGCTAGGAGGATGACCCTTTCCCCCTCCTGTCGGCCGAGCAACGTCTCCAGCATGTCGTGCACCGACTGCGACCGAATCGGCTGGTCGCACTGCGGGCAATAGGGCTGACCGGCCCTGGCAAAAAGCAATCGAAGGTGGTCATAGATCTCGGTGACCGTCCCCACAGTCGAGCGCGGATTCCGGCTGGTGGTCTTCTGCTCGATGGAAACGGCCGGCGAAAGCCCTTCCAGCAGATCGACGTCGGGCTTGTTCATCTGGCCGAGGAACTGCCGGGCATAGGTGGAGAGCGATTCCACATATCGACGCTGGCCTTCGGCGTAAAGGGTGTCGAAGGCCAGCGTCGACTTGCCGGAACCGGACAGACCGGTGAACACGATCAGCTTGTTACGGGGCAGGTCAACGGAAATATTTTTCAAGTTATGCATGCGCGCCCCACGGATGCGCAGATATTGCGGTTCCATATACCTTACTCTGGAAAAAAACGGGCCTGGAGACCGGCAGCTGACAGAGAGTCAACCAGCAGAACTTTCGGCGGCTTGATGGGACCTGACAATTTCGTTTACCCTGGCCCCGTCCTATGGTAGATTGCCGCATACTTGTAGCCATGATCCTTTAACAATCAATACTGTAAAGATTTCGCCATGTATTTTCAGGATATCATCGCCACCTTGAATAGTTATTGGGCCTCCGCAGGCTGCGTTGTCATGCAGCCCTATGATATGGAAGTCGGCGCCGGCACCTTTCATCCCGCCACCCTGCTCAGGGCACTGGGACCCGAACCCTGGAAGGCCGCCTATGTCCAACCCTCCCGTCGCCCGACCGACGGTCGCTACGGCGAAAATCCCAACCGCTTGCAGCATTACTATCAGTATCAAGTGGTGATCAAGCCTTCGCCCAAGGATGTGCAGGCCATGTACCTGGAGAGCCTGGAGAAATTCGGGCTCAACTTGCTGGAGCACGATATCCGTTTTGTCGAGGACGACTGGGAATCACCGACCCTGGGGGCTTGGGGCCTGGGCTGGGAGGTCTGGCTCGACGGCATGGAAATCACCCAGTTCACCTATTTTCAGCAGGCCGGTTCCATCGATCTCAAGCCAATCACCGCGGAAATCACCTATGGCCTCGAACGGATCGCCATGTACCTGCAGAAGGTAGATTCGGTCTACGATATTGCTTGGAACAAGGAGGTGACCTACGGGGAGATCTTCCACCAGGCGGAAAAGGAATTTTCCGCTTTCAATTTCGAGGAAGCCAATATCGCCGATCTGACCGCGGCCTTTGACAACTATGAGCGGGAAGCCCTGAAGCTGGTTGAAAAAAATCTGATTCTGCCGGGCTACGACTATTGCCTCAAGTGCTCCCACACCTTCAACCTGCTCGACGCCCGTGGCGCCATCTCGGTGACTGAGCGCGCTCACTATATCGGTCGCGTCCGCAATCTGGCGCGGATGTGTGCCGAAGGCTACGTCGCCCAGCGTGAAAAGATGGGGTATCCGCTGCTGAAAAAGTAGGGGCAAACCTTGGCCTCACGCAAAGACGCAAAGACGCAAAGTAAAGTCAAAAGCGTTCAGACTTGTGCTTGGGTGTGTCCAACGGTTTTGTGGACTTGAATAATTCATAATGGTTTAACTTTGCGTCTTTGCGCCTTGAGTGAGCGCAGCGAACGGGCGTGAGGACAGCTTTCAATGACGGAGTGTGCAATGGCTAAGGAACTTTTCCTTGAAATAGGTACCGAAGAACTTCCGGCCGGCTTTCAGCCGCGGGCGATGGCCGACATGGAGCGGTTACTGCGCCAGGAGCTTGAAAATGCCCGGCTGACGTTCGGCGCCATCAAGACCTACTCGACCCCGCGTCGTCTGGCGATCGCAGTTGCCGATCTTGAAGAGCAGCAGCCCGACCTGCAGACCCGGGCTCTGGGCCCGGCGCGTTCCGTCGCTTTTGATGCTGAGGGCAATCCGACCAAGGCCGGGCTCGGTTTCGCCCGTGGTCAGGGGGTGGAGGTCTCGGCCCTGCAGATTATCACGACCGAAAAAGGCGAGTATGTCGGTGTCGACAAGCAAGAGGCCGGCCGTCCGACCGCCGAGCTGTTGCCGGAGTTGCTGCCGCGCCTGATTGCCGCCATCCCGTTCAAAAAGTCGATGCGCTGGATGGATCTTGACGTCCGCTTTGCGCGCCCGGTGCATTGGCTGGTCGCCCTTTACGGCGGCGAGGTGGTGCCGTTTACTTTCGGTAACCTCGAAAGCGGCAACCTGTCGCGCGGTCACCGCTTCATGGCCCCGGAGTCGATGATCATCAGCGGTTCGGAGAATTACGAGGATCAGTGCGAGCGCCACTATGTCATGCCCGATCCGGCCAAGCGCCGGGCCCTGATCGAGACCGGTATCCACGACATGGCGGCACAGGTCGGTGGCAGCCTCAACGAGGATGCCGCCCTGCTCGATGAAGTCACCTGTCTGGTTGAGGACCCGACGCCACTGGTCGGTAGCATCGAGGCCGAATACCTGCAACTGCCGCGCGAGCTGCTGATCACCACCATGCGCGAGCATCAGCGTTACTTTACGGTCAAAGATCAGGCCGGCAAGCTGATGCCGCATTTCATCACCGTCTCCAACACCCGTGTGATCGACCCGGCGGTGGTGGTCAAAGGGAACGAGCGCGTGCTGCGGGCCCGGCTCTCCGACGCCATGTTCTTCTGGACCGAAGATCGCAAGGTCAAGCTCGAAACCCGCCTTGAGGCGCTGAAGAATGTCGTCTATCAGGCCAAACTCGGCACCAGCCACGCCAAGGTCATGCGCTTTCGCGAGCTGGCAACCGGCCTCGCCGCCCAGATCGAGCCGAAGGCGAAGCTGCAGACCGATCGGGCCGCCCTGCTGTGCAAGTGCGATCTTGAAACCGGTATGGTCTACGAGTTCCCTGAACTGCAGGGGGTGATGGGGCGCGAGTATGCACGCCTGGAAGGCGAAGACGAGCGCGTCGCCGTCGCCATCTTCGAACATTACCTGCCGGTAGAGGCCGGTGGCCAACTGCCGAGTGATAACGTCGGCGCCTTTATCTCCATCGCCGACAAGATCGACACCCTCTGCGGCTGCTTCGGCGTCGGCCTGATCCCGACCGGCTCCGCCGACCCTTATGCCCTGCGCCGCAGCGCCATCGGTATTCTCAACATCATTCTTGAGCGCGGCTTTCGTATCGCCCTGCCGGAGCTGGTCGATGCCAGCCTCACCCTGCTGCGCGACAAGCTGACCCGGCCGCAGGCCGAGGTGCGGGCCGAGGTGATCGAGTTCATCCGTCTGCGTCTGGTCAACATGCTCGCCGCCCAGGGGCACGCCGCCGATCTGGTCGATGCCGTGCTCTGCGCCTCCTTCTCCGATCCGCACGACGCCCTCGCCCGCATCAAGGCGCTGGCCCAGCTCAAGGAGCAAGGGGAGTTCGAACCGCTGGCCACCGCCTTCAAGCGCGTCGCCAACATTATCAAGGGGGGTGTGGACCAGCCGGTCGACAAGGAGCTGTTCGAAGGGCCGTATGAGGATGCCCTTTATAATGCCCTGCAACAGGTCGGAGGCAAGGCGAACGATTTTATTCGCCAGTGCGACTACATCAGCGCCCTGCAGACCATCACCCCGCTGCGCGATTACGTCGACGCCTTTTTTAACGGCGTCATGGTTATGGCCGAGGACGAAAAGATCCGTCGCAATCGCCTCGCGCTGCTGACCAGCGTCGCCCGACTGTTTGAAAAGATTGCCGATTTTACCCGGATTGCTGATTGATGTGCATGCGGTGACGCGTGTCGCCGCTTTTTTTTCAGTGTAGAGGAAGGAGCCATTCGTCGTGGTTCCGTAACGAATGAGTTAAGGAGAAGACAAAAATGGCAACAAAGTATGTCTACTTTTTCGGTGACGGTCAGGCCGAAGGTCGTGGTGACATGAAGAACCTGCTCGGCGGCAAAGGGGCCAACCTGGCGGAGATGACCTCCATTGGCCTGCCGGTGCCGGCCGGTTTCACGCTCTCCACCGAAGTCTGTACGGAGTTCTACAAAAACAACCGCAACTATCCGGCCGAACTCGACGCCCAGGTGACCGAGAATCTCGCCCGGGTCGAAAAACTGATGGGCAAGACCTTCGGCGATGTCAAAAACCCGCTGCTGGTCTCGGTGCGCTCCGGCGCCCGTGCCTCGATGCCGGGGATGATGGACACCGTCCTCAACCTCGGCCTCAACGACGCCACCGTGCAGGGGGTGATTGCCCAGAGCAACGATGAGCGCTTCGCTTACGACGCCTACCGGCGTTTTGTCCAGATGTACTCCAACGTCGTCATGGGGATGGACGGGGATATCCTTGAGCACATCCTGGAGAAAATGAAGGAGGCGCGCGGCGTCGTTGAAGACACCGCCTTGACCGCCGCTGATCTCAAGGAGCTGGTCACCCTGTTCAAGAACAGCGTGCTCGAAGAGCTCGGTAAACCGTTCCCCGACGATCCGAAACAGCAGCTCTGGGGTGCGGTCGGTGCGGTCTTCGGTTCGTGGATGAACCAGCGCGCCATCACCTACCGCAAGCTCAACAATATCCCGGCCGAGTGGGGGACCGCGGTCAACGTCCAGTCGATGGTCTTTGGCAACATGGGGACCGACTGCGCCACCGGCGTCGCTTTTACCCGCGATCCGTCGACCGGCGAGGACTACTTCTACGGCGAATATCTGGTCAACGCCCAGGGCGAGGATGTCGTCGCCGGTATCCGCACCCCGCAGCCGATCAACAAGGCCAAGCACAAGCCGGGCGATCTGCCGGCGATGGAGGATGTGCTCCCCGACTGCTACCAGCAGTTGGCGAAGATTCGCACCATCCTTGAGAAACACTACAAGGATATGCAGGACATCGAGTTCACCATCGAGAAGCACAAGCTCTACATGCTGCAGACCCGCAACGGCAAGCGCACCGCCAAAGCGGCGGTGAAGATCGCTGTCGATATGGTCGCCGAAGGTCTGATTACCGAGCATGAGGCGGTGATGCGCGTTGCTCCCGACCAGGTCGATCAGCTGCTGCACCCCTCTCTCGACCCAAAGGCGGAGAAGATTGTTGTCGCTAAAGGACTGCCGGCTTCGCCCGGCGCCGTCTCCGGCAAGATCGTCTTTACGGCTGACGCCGCAGAAGAAGCGGCCAAGCTCGGCCACAAGGTGATCCTGGTCCGTATCGAGACCTCACCGGAAGATATCCACGGCATGCACGCCGCTCAGGGGATTCTTACTGCCCGTGGCGGTATGACCAGCCACGCTGCCGTTGTTGCCCGTGGCATGGGTAAGTGCTGCGTCGCCGGCTGCGGTGAGATCAAGGTCGACTACCGCGCCGAGCAGTTTGTCGCCCGAAACGGCGAGGTGTTCAGTAAGGGCGATATCATCACCCTCGACGGCACCACCGGCGAAGTGATGAAGGGGGCCGTCCCGACGGTGCAGCCCGAGCTCACCGGTGAGTTTAACCAGCTGATGGTCTGGGTCGACGGCATCCGCCGGATGAAGGTGCGCACCAACGCCGACACCCCGCATGACGCTCAGGTGGCGCGCGATTTTGGCGCCGAAGGGATCGGCCTGTGCCGCACCGAGCACATGTTCTTTGAAGGCGACCGCATCATGGCGGTGCGTGAGA
The DNA here is from genome assembly GCA_002345625.1 of Desulfuromonadaceae bacterium UBA2294. Lineage (GTDB taxonomy): Bacteria > Desulfobacterota > Desulfuromonadia > Desulfuromonadales > UBA2294 > UBA2294. The sequence continues at coordinate 8,974 of DDWE01000081.1, forward strand.
TGATCCTCGCTGCCGACGTTGAAGGGCGCAAGCGCGCTCTCGATAAGATCCTGCCGATGCAAAAAGGTGACTTCCTCGGCCTGTTCAAGGTGATGAAGGGGCTGCCGGTCACCATCCGTCTGCTCGACCCGCCGCTGCATGAGTTTCTACCCCACACCGATGCCGAGATCGCGGCGCTGGCGGCCGACATCAAGGTGCCGGCGGCCACCCTCAAGGCCAAGGTCGAGTCTCTGCACGAATTCAACCCGATGCTCGGTCACCGAGGTTGCCGTCTGGCGGTCACCTACCCCGAGATCTACGATATGCAGGTGCGCGCTATCATGGAAGCGGCCTGTGAGCTGGTCAAGAACGAAGGCTTCGACATCGTGCCGGAGATCATGATTCCGCTGGTCAGCGAAGTGAAGGAGCTGGCAATTCTGCGCGCCAGCGCCATCCGCATCTGCGACGAGGTCATCGCTTCCTACGGGGTCAAGGTCAAGTACCTGATCGGCACCATGATCGAGCTGCCGCGTGCTGCTCTGACTGCTGATGCGATTGCCAAGGAGGCTGAGTTCTTCTCCTTCGGTACCAATGACCTCACCCAGACCACCTACGGGCTCTCCCGCGACGATGCCGGCCGTTTCTTGCCGTCTTATGTCGATCAGGAGATCTACCCCAACGACCCGTTCGTCGCCCTTGATCAGGCCGGCGTCGGCATTCTGGTCGAGATGGGCTGCAGCAAAGGGCGTCAGACCCGCCCCGATATCAAGCTCGGCATCTGCGGCGAGCACGGCGGCGAGCCGTCCAGCGTCATCTTCTGCCACAAGATCGGTCTCGACTACGTCTCCTGTTCGCCGTTTCGCGTCCCCATCGCCCGCCTGGCGGCGGCGCATGCGGTGCTTCTGGAGAAGAAGTAAACAGAATACGTAATCATTTTGCATGGAACAGCAACGGCCCCCGGATTTTTTCGGGGGCCGTTGCTTGTGCGCAAGTACCGTAAAGGCGTGACTGCCAACGGATGACAGGGTGCCTATTTTACTGATTCTGGACGTTCGTGTCGCGGCCATGTTGCGCTGGTTTGTGAATCACGCTATAGTGCAGCACAAATGCAACGCAAGGAGGCCACTATGAAAACAGCGACCATGCCATCGTTGCGTGTTGACCCGGAACTGCGCCAGGAGGCGGAGCGGGTTTTGCACGAGGGAGAGTCCCTGTCCAGTTTCATGGAGCAGACCCTGCGCGCCGGAATCCGTTCACGACGGGCACAGCAGGAGTTTATTGCCCGTGGGCTGGCATCTCAAACCGAAGCACGGGCAACGGGGGAATACTTTTCGGCGGATGATGTTCTGGCCGACATGGCCGGACTTCTGGCACAGGCCGAGAACAAAGCACGCGGATGACGTATCGGGTCCGTTATACGCGGATGGCGAGAGAAGACCTGCTTCGGCTCTACGGCTTTTTGGCCGGAAATGATGTTGATGCCGCTCGTCACGCACTTGACGTGGTCAGGGCCAGTATCGAACTTTTGGGCCGGTTTCCGTTCACCTGTCGCAAGGCGACACCAGAAACCCCTCTGCTAAGAGAGATGATCATCCCGTTCGGATCGGGTGGGTACGTTGCCCTTTTTGAAATTGAGGATGACCGGACAGTCACTATCCTGGCGGTACGGCACCAGCGGGAAGAGGATTATCATTAGTGTCAATGGCAGGCCCCCTTGCCTGATAGAGTCGTTGTGTTGACCAGAGAAATAAGCAAAAAACAAAGCCAGTTCAATGCCGCGATGCAGCGCTACACGGCCCGCTCCGGCTACGCCTGGTTTGGCCACGCTGTGGCGACGGCCAATGTCGGATTGCAGGCCTGGCTGCTCTGGTCAGTCTGGCCGCTTGCTCTTGGTATCGGCGGGCAGATTCTGGCGCTGGTACTGGCCTGGCTACTGGCCGATTTTGTCAACGGTCTGGTCCATATGTACATGGATAACAATGATCACTATGAATCCATCGTCGGCCCGTTGATCGCTAACTTCCACCTCCACCATCAAACTCCGCTCTACCGTAAGCGCTACCTGCCAGCGGTTTACTTTATCGAAACCGGCGCCAAGGTCTGGCTGGTCCCCTGTCTGGCCATTATCGCCCTGCTGACACAGGTCGAGGGCATCCATCCGCTGCTGCTGCACACTCTGGTCTATTTCGGCGTGCTCTCGTCCGTCGCTGAAGTGTCACACTATCTTTGCCACACTTCAAATGCCCCGCTTGCCGTCTGGCTCGGCAACTGCGGCATCCTGCTCGGCAAGCGCCATCATGCCGCGCATCACCTGCAGGATAATGTCAGCTACGCTTTTCTGAACGGCCTCACCGACCCGCTGCTCAATCGTATCGCTGCCCGCTTCTCCCGGGGTTACAAGCAGCACACCGATCTGCATTACGCCGACTGGCAGCGGGAAGGCGAGAGTCGCTGATCGGCGCTGGCTTATCAACGGCGCACAAGGAGACCTTTTCGTGCCCTTCACCCCGTTCCACTTCGGGCCGAGCGCCTGTCTGGCCCTGCCGCTGCAGCGCCGTCTTGATCTGCCGACTTTCCTGCTGGTCAATGTCGCGGTCGACCTCGAACCGCTGCTGGTGATGAGCTTCGACCTGCCGCTGCGCCTGCATGGACCGGCTCATACCCTGCTTGGCGCGACATTGATCGGGATGGTGAGCGGCGCGGTGTTGTTTCGTTGCCGGCGGCCGTTGCAGCAGATGATGACCGGTCTGTTGCCGTTGCCTTATGCGCCGACTTTGCGCGGCATGGTTCTGACCGGTATCCTCGGTGCCTGTTTTCATATCCTGCTCGATGCCCCCCTCTATGTCGATATTACCCCGTTTGCGCCGTTCAGTGATGCCAACCCGTTGCTCGGTGTGATCGACGGTGGAATCATGTATACTTTGACCGCATTGTCCTATATCCCTGCCTTGCTGCTCTACCTGTGGGTACGTTTGTCTGCCGCGCGGCGATAGAGGCAAGACCGGCGAAGGATTTGACCGCGAGAGTGTCTATGTTTTACGCGTCACCCTTCTAAGGGGCTATTCGCATCTGTGGAGGACGGTATGAAAATTGTTGTTCTGGATGGCCACACCATGAATCCCGGTGATCTCGATGCAACGGAGCTTCTTGCCCTGGGCCCTTGCGAGGTCTATGAGCGGACAACGCCGGAGCATGTCCTGGAGCGGTGTGCCGGTACGCAGATCGTGCTGACCAACAAGACGGTGCTGACCGCAGAGCACTTCCTGCAATTGCCGCAGCTGCGTTACATCGGTGTCCTTGCCACCGGTACCAACGTGGTCGATCTTGCCGCTGCGCA
>DDWE01000030.1 GCA_002345625.1 Desulfuromonadaceae bacterium UBA2294
GTTTCAGGTTTCAGGTTTCAGGTTTGATCCCTGACACCTGAAACCTGATGCCTGATCCCTATTTTTGCGGAGCAAAAATTTATGAGTGAGAAAAAAGTCGGAATCGTCATGGGGAGCGACAGCGATTACGAAGTCATGGTCGAAGCGGCCAAGGCGCTGCAGGAGTTCGGAGTCGGTTTCGAGATGCTGGTCGCCAGTGCCCACCGTTCACCGGAGCGGGCAGCGAGCTGGGCGCGGACGGCGCAGGAGCGTGGCCTGACCTGTCTGATTGCCGGAGCCGGGGCGGCAGCACATCTGGCCGGGGTTCTGGCCGCGGAGACCACTTTGCCGGTGATCGCGGTCCCTATTGACGCCACCTCATTGCGTGGTCTTGATGCCCTGCTGGCCATGGTGCAGATGCCGGCCGGGATCCCGGTGGCGACCATGGCGATTGGCCCGGCTGGCGCCCGCAATGCCGGGCTGTTTGCCGTGCAGATGCTGGCGGTGACCGACCGGGCCCTCGCGGCCCGATTGGTTGACTACAAAGTGGCGCTGGCGCGGGGGGTCGAGGAGAAGTCGGCGCGCCTGGCGCAGCGGTTGCAGCAGGACGGATTGGCTTGAGCTGCTCGGCAGGGGGACTGTGCGGATGCACATTGACTCAGTCCGGACGCTTATATTACAGTCGCTCAACTTTTGATAGTCATGGCATGTCTGTTGCTCTGTGTATCGCGTAACACAGCACAGCTGTTCATGCTCAACCCTAAGTGGGAGTAACGTCTTTTGGAAAAGGCAAAGAAGGGCGTCGAGGACGTCGTATGGGACTTTTTTTGTTCCCTCAAATTAGGCATTTCCACGCTGATCCTTCTGGCGACCACGTCGATTGTTGGCACCGTCCTCAAGCAGGGGCAGTCGATCGCCGAATATGTTCAGGAGCGTTTCGGGCGGCTTTATCCGGATGGGTCGTTTCCTCCTGACCTGACCCAGGCGGGCTACGATAAACTCAAGGAAGGGTTTGAGTCGACGTACCGGTTTTACGACGCATTCAACTTTTTCGACATGTATCATTCCTGGTGGTTCCTGGCGCTTCTGGCGCTATTCGCCATGAACCTGATCTGTTGCTCGATCAATCGGTTGCCGCATGTTTTGAAAATCGTGCGCGAACCGGAGTTGACGCCGGACGATAAATTTTATCGGCATCTGTCGAATTCAGTGGAGTTGACGGCGACCGGGTCGTTGAGTGCGGTCCAGGACAAGGTTGCGCAAGTGCTGACCGAAAAGTTTGCCGCACCGCAGGTCACGGAAGGAGAGGATGGCCGTAAGTACCTGTTTGCGCAGAAATCGGTTTATGCCCGTTTTGGCGTTTATGTCACCCACCTGTCGATTCTGGTCATCCTGATTGGTGCCCTCATCGGTGTCCGTTTCGGCAGCAAGGGGTATGTCAATATCCTTGAAGGGACATCCGTTGACAGTGTTGGCAGTCGTGAAGGGCGCAACGTTCAGATTCCTCTTGGCTTTTCGGTGCGCTGCGACAAGTTTACTCTAGAGTATTACGCTGGGACCCAGCGTCCGAAGGCTTACCGCAGTGATCTGGTCGTTATCGATGGCGGTCAGGAGGTTGTGCGTAAAAGCATTGTGGTCAATGATCCGCTGAATTACAAGGGCTTCACCTTCTATCAGTCGAGCTATGGTGAAGCAGGAAACGGGGAGCTTCGTCTTCGCGTCACACCGCGTGGTGGAGCGCCTGTTGAGGTGACTGGCAGGATGGGTGATCACATCCCTTTGCCCGGTGGCGCATCAGTTGCCGTGACCAAGTACATCCCTTCGTATCAGAATCTTGGCCCTGCTATCCAGTTGCACCTGAATACACCCGACGGAAGGCATGGATCGCCTTTTGTTGTGTTTAAAAACTATCCTGAGTTTGATAAAAAACGTGGTGATGCTTTTGCCGTCGCCCTGCTTGACTACCAGCAAAAGTTCTATACCGGCCTTCAGGTTGCCAGAGATCCCGGGGTAGAGGTGGTCTGGGTCGGTTGCACCCTGATGGTGTTCGGGACGCTGATCGCGTTTTTCCTGTCGCACCGTCGAATCTGGGTGACGTTGTCTGCTGAAGGGGACAAGGTCAAGGTACTCGCCGGCGGGAATGGTCACCGAAATCAGACCGGTTTTGCCCTGTTCTTTGACGAGTTTAAAAAAGAATTACAGGAAAAGATTTCCTAATCAGAGCTGTCGCTCACGAAGGAGCAACTCATGACCAGTTCATTGCTTTTTAATCTTGTTACCTTGGTTTATTTTGTCGGGACAATTATGTTCTTGGTCCACCTGTCCTCCCGCTCACGACAGACGGCACTTGCTGCCAATGTTGTTGTTTGGGTAGGTCTGGCAATTCATACGTTAGCGTTTGGACTACGATGGTTCGAATCGTACCAAATGGGCTATGGCCGCATACCTCTTACGAACCTTTACGAATCGGCCGTTTTTTTTGCATGGTCAGTTGTCTTGATCTATTTGTTGATCGACCTCAAATATAAACAGCCGACGATTGGTGTCTTTGTTCTGCCCTTTGCTTTTATGACCATGAACTGGGCACAACTTGGATATTTGCCAGACTTTGCTCGTAAATTTCTTGAGTCTTTTGCTGCCTCTCTTCCAAATGGAACTTTTTTCAACTTTATTCGAACAATGCTCCTCGGACCGGGCGACACTATCGAGCCGCTTGTGCCTGCACTTCAGAGTAACTGGCTTACCTATCACGTTATTACCTGTTTTGTCGGATATGGGGCTTTTGCAGTGGCGTGCGCTGTGTCGATTATGTATTTGCTGCGTGATACAAAGGAAAAGCGGGCTGCTGGAGGTGAAGTAACTGGCTTGGTGGGGTTTTTCCCTCCGACAAAAGTGCTTGATGATATCAACTACAAAGCAATTATGGTCGGGTTCCCGCTGTTGACTCTGGGGATTATTACTGGCGCGGCCTGGGCTAATTACGCTTGGGGGACTTACTGGAGTTGGGATCCGAAAGAGACCTGGAGCCTGATTGTCTGGTTTGTTTATGCTGCTTTTTTGCATGCCCGCATTACCCGCGGGTGGGTTGGTCGCCGTGCTGCTTACCTCTCTATTATTGGGTTTATGGCGACGATTTTCTGCTACCTAGGAGTTAACCTTCTCCTCTCCGGCCTGCACTCCTACGGCGGCGGGTGACCCTTCTTCTGGCCCATTTTTTGCAAATCACTCCGAAAGTTTAGTGCCCCCTCATGCCGGTGTCAGTCTGGCATGATGGGGGTGTCTAACTTTACTCTTATTTGATTCAGGACCGGCCGCGCCCAGCTTCAGGCATTGCACTTGGCCGGTGCTGTGTTATCACCACGTTTGTGCGTGGTCGGTGTTGAGGAGTGCTGCGATAATGAAGCATATTCAGATAGCCATCGTTCTGTCTCTGCTGTGTTTGACTGCTTTTGCCAGTCATGCAGCCGCCGAAGGCTGTGTGACGGCACAGTGTCACGACGTGATGGGCAAGGCCAAACAGGTCCACAGCCCCGTTGCCGGCGGTGAATGTGATTCATGTCACGAAGCGACGGGCGTCGGCCATCCCGGGAACAAGGGCGCATTCAAGCTCGTTGCCGCCGGTAGTGACCTTTGTCTGATGTGTCATGAGAGTATGACCGATGGGAAGGGTCATCCGCATCCGGTCGTTGATGATGATTGCACCGGATGCCACAGCCCGCACCAGAGTAATTTCCCAAAGTTCCTTTACCAGACCGGAGACGCTCTCTGTTTCCGCTGTCACGAAGAAAAATCGCGCGGGGAGCATATTCATCCGGCCCTGTCAGACGGCTGTACTTCCTGTCATGATCCCCACGCTGGCCCGGCGCCGAAGATGCTTTCTGAATCCGGCGATGCGTTGTGTCTGCAGTGCCACGACAACCCTGCGGCTGGAAAGAAAAATATTCACTCCGCTTTGGCCGATGGCTGCACCTCCTGTCACGATCCGCATTATGGCAAAGCTGCGAAGATGTTGCCCGCCGAGGGCGAGGCGCTCTGCTCGACCTGTCATGAAAGTAAAACTGCCGGGAAAAAACACATTCATTCAGCGTTGGCTGACGGTTGTACAAGCTGCCACGATCCGCACGCCGGCAAGGCAAAGAACATGCTCTCTGCCAGCGGTGCCAAGCTCTGCTATGAGTGTCATGACAACAAGTCGAAGGGTAAAAACGTCCATGGTCCGGTTGCGGCCGGTGAGTGCGATAGCTGTCATGATTCTCATGCCACGGATAATGCGGGCCAGATTCTGGCTCCCGGAGCACAGCTTTGTGTCATGTGTCACGATGATAAATCTGCCTTATTGTCAGACGAGAATACTCACCCGATTGTTGTGGCTGGATGCACCAATTGCCATGATCCGCACAACGGGCCGAAGCAGTACATGCTGCCGGCTCTGGGCGACGACCTTTGCGCGGCCTGTCATGACGCGGTTGTAAAGACGGCAACGAACAGCAAGGTGCAGCATGCCGGTCTTGAAGGTGGTTGCGCTTCCTGTCATGACGCGCATGGTACCGGCGAAATCCGTATGTTTATCTCGCCGGCCAACTCCATCTGTTATCCCTGCCATGATGATAAGGCAACGGAGATTTCCGCCTACAAGTACCAGCATGAACCGGTTGCTTCCGGAGAATGCTGGGGCTGCCACGCCCCACACGGCGCTGATCGGACCGCTTTGCTTAATGCGGCTTACCCTGAAGAGTTTTATGCACCTTTTGCTGAAGAGGCGTATGCCCTTTGTCTGGAATGCCACGATCGTGGCCTGCTGACCTTTGGCCGAACCTCTGAGTCGACCGGTTTCCGTAACGGCGACCGGAACCTGCATTATGTCCACGTCAACAAAAGTGTCAAAGGTCGGACCTGTCGTGTCTGTCACGGCGTTCATGGCGAAAACCAGATTCGCCTGGTGCATGACGAGAAAAAATTCGGTCGCTGGCAGATTCCCATCGAATTGACTCCGACCCCTGACGGCGGCACCTGCCTAGTGGGCTGCCACAGGCCGCTCTCCTACAGCCGAACGCGTGCGATAAAAAACTGAAAGGAAATTTTTACAGATAATGATGGTTTCTTTGCTGCGCAACCTGCTGCCGGTGTTCTGTGTCGGAGTTCTCCTGTTGCCGCTCGTGTCATGTTCTGCGGCTCCGCAATCAAAACAGCGCTATTTCTGGCCACCGCTCAGTGATCAGCCCAAAATTGAGTATCTTGGTTTTTTCCAGGCAGATCGTGATGTGTACCGGTTGGGAGCCAACCCGTTCGTAGAAGCGGTCTTCGGCCGCGAGAAGTCACAGGCACTGTTTACCAATCCTTATGGGGTCTATGCGGATGGCCGAGGCAAGTTTTACGTGACCGAGGTCGGTCGCAGGGATGTCATGGTTGCCGATTTGAATCATGGGACGATTGGTAATCTCAAAAATTCCAAGGGCGAACTGCCAACGTTGAAGATGCCGACCGGAATTGTCGGTGATCCGCAGGGGAACATTTATGTTGTTGACTCCGTGGGTTTGAAAATCCTGGTCTTTGGTCCTGATGACACCTTGCGCAGCGAATGGGCCCTGGACGGGGTCATGCGTCCGCTGAGTCTGGCAGTCGATGTCGCACGGAAGCGGATTTATCTAGTTGATACCGACCAACACAAGATTTTTGTACTTGATCAGCAAAACGGGAACGTCCTGTTTTCGCTCGGAAAGCGTGGTTCTGGCCCGGGTGAATTCAACTTTCCACTTGATGTCGACCTGGATGCTGACGGCAATTTGTATGTCCTCGATGCTATGAATGCGCGGGTGCAGGTCTTTGCTCCCGACGGAGCTTTTCTGCGGGCCTTTGGTGAGCGGGGGACGGCGATCGGCTCTTTTCAAATCCCTAAAGGGCTTGCGGTCAGCCCGGCCGGTCAGGTTTACGTCACCGATTCTCTAGCGCACCGACTTGTTGTTTTCAGTCTCGAAGGGGAATATCTGATGACAATTGGCGGCAAATTTGTCTCTCGGGACGGGCAAATGGCCCCGGGCGGGTTTTATTTGCCGGGAGATATTGATGCAGATGCAACAAACGGTCTTTGGATTGTTGATACTTTGAATCGGATGGTTCACCACTTTCAGTACCTTGATGATGATTATCTGCTGCAGCATCCGATACTTCCCGGACAGGCGGTCCTGCCGGTGACTCATTAATTTTTATACAAATATGCATCCCGGAGAGATTTTAAGATGAAACTCCAGAAACTCATTGCAGCCTCCGTATTCGTGTGTTGTTGCTTATTGCAACCCGTAGTGGCCCTGGCGCTCGAACTTATCTATCCTGAGGACGGGACCTGGGTTCCTTATTCTCATTTGATGATTGTCCGGGCGAACGATGTCTCTGGTCTTTCCATTGATATGAACGGAATACCGGGTGAGATTTTCGATATGGATGCCTACCGGGCTCAAGCCGGTGATTTCATCAAAATGCAACCGGACTTCATCCCCGGCAAGAACGTGTTGGTTCTGCGTGGGTACGACAAGGTCGGTAAGCAGGTCTCCGAAGTCAAATCGGAAATTTTTTTCCAGAATGACCCTTACGGGCGTACTCCAGCCACTTATCGTCCAAACATCATGCACACTCCGCAGCGTGAAGCACTCTGTTCTCCCTGTCACAATATGACGCCGACCGATGCGCAGCTGAATGAATCTTCGGCGGATAAGAATCCGTGCGGAGCCTGTCATCGACGTATGCTGGCGAAGAAATATGTGCATGGCCCGGCTGGTGTTTTTGAATGCACTTATTGCCATGAGCCTGGGAGCAAACCTTCCAAATACAGGAGTCGGGGAGGAGATGTCGGACTCTGTGGCGAGTGTCATCAGGATAAGGTTGACGATTTTCAGAATAATACTTATGTGCATGGGCCGGTGGCAGTTGGCATCTGTTCTGTCTGCCACGATCCGCATGCCACTGATTATTCTGGACAACTGTTACGTCCAATCAATGATCTCTGTATTGGCTGCCATGAAAAGGTCGACCTTACAACGCATGTCGTACGTGGTGTTGGTAATCCCCATCCATTAAAGGGGGTTCCTGATCCTCTTGCGTCGGGCCGACAGCTAAGTTGCGCCAGTTGTCATAATCCGCATGGTGGTGCAAGTAGAGTGTTTTTTTCGGCTGATGTCGCCGGCTCTCCTATGTTGCTTTGTCAAAAATGTCATAAGAAATAATTGTATCTGCCTGCGGTCTATCATGCTAGATCCTTGAGTTGATAAGGGGTTCAGCTATATGGCTTGCGGCTCGGTCGGTGTTTGGCGGTGTTTGCCTGGATTGCTCGGTAGTGAGATGGCCAATCACTGAGTAATTAGGTGTTCAATTCATCGTGGCCTGGAGGCATGAATTTTGCAATCAGAAGGCAACGGCCTGATTGGATTTGTGGTCAAGGTGTTAGTGCTGTGATAGCAGAAACGGGATGAATCCCGTATGGAATCTTGTCGTATGTGTCTGCGTTTTTTACTTATATCAACCGTGACTTTAGTGAGTGTTTTTTATAGCACTTGCGCTTTCGCACGTCTTTCCGGTTCATTGGAGTGGGATTACACGCAGTATAATGCCAAGCAGGATGGCGTTAAGGTTGCCGACCAATCCTCCTTTGCCCAACGCTATACGCTTATGCTTGAGAAGCAGGGGCTTTTGATGAATGGCCGTGGAGGGAGGTATGATCTTGCTCTGGGCGGAGAATGGTTCAGTGTCGATATTGACCAGAAAAACCTTGGTGCCAATTCAAATGTGAAGTTGGATCGGGCCAAAATGTTGTATCGCGGAGAATTGATCTTCTCCCCGGCGGGGCTTCCGTTTTATTTTCGTGCCTACGGTCGCGATATGCATGAGACCCAGTTTCTGGATAACACCCCTGTCGGCAGTTTCGATGAATTCTATCTGAGCGGACCGCGGGCTAGTGTGCTTACTCCTGGTATTTACACTGACGTTAACGATGGCAACCATTTTGAGTACGGCGCGTCCCTGACGGTCGGGATTAAAAACGGGAGTTATCTCGGACGTTACCGGAATATCCTGTCAAGTTTTCCCAAGCTGTATGTTGATTATCGAGAAACCCAGGTTCGTGATCTAACTTCGCTCTCACCCGAAAATTTCGTCAACCGTGAACTCGCTTTTGTCTCCCTGAACAAAAAGCACAACTGGTTCCACTATCGGTTTTTTGAGCATAAAGATAAGATCGATCCCGCACAGGATTATACCGACAGCATCTATCTGCTTGGCACAGTTGATCAGAACATGCGCCGGGAATGGGTCAACCTGACTAACTGGATACAGCTTTCGGCTGATGGTTCCTATGCTGTTGAAGAGAACCCCCGGAACACGCAAGCAGATGAAAAAAAATATGCATTGAATCTTTTCGCCAAAACCTATCGGAGTAATTGGCGTTCAAATGTGCTGTCCCGGTTCTGGAGACATGAGACATTGGGCGAATTGGAACGCTACCTTGAGGTTCCGTTATTTGCTGAAGGTAACGTTAATCGCGATAATGCTTGGCGGCTTCGTCTGATCGGTTCTCGCGATTTGACACACCGTCCGTTTGTTGTGGGGGCGACTGAGACGACCGAAGATCGTGCTTTCTCAAGTTTTCGCTGGGAAACAAATCGATCGACAGCCTATGTTTTGTCTCCGGAGATGGCCGTTGAGTCGAAGTTTGGTGATTTTGGTGAAGGTGGTGCGGTGCGCACTGGGTTGGAATACTATTCCAATCGGGATAAAAAGCCGGCCTATGATTTGTTCTCAGCGATTTCTCTCGCCTATTTTTGGGGATCACCCGAAACGTTACCGCTAACGCCTCGTCGTGACACCGACCTGCTGGAAATCGTTGGCCGTTATGATCTGGCAAAAAACCTGACCCCGCGTACCCGGGTTGGGGTGGAGTCGTTGTTGTCCTTGGCTACGGGAACCCAGGATGCCTCGGTCACAGATTATATTACTCCGGTAACGGTCAGCTCATTCGCTGCTTCTCAATCATCTATGATCAACTCATCTATTGATGGAACTGTTTGGCGTGGCAAAGGTCTGCTGTTCTTCAGTCACAAGGGTATTAATCGACTCAACAACCGTCTTGAAGCCGGCGTCGATCATCTCTCCGGTACAGATTCGCAAACGCAGTTCGTTTTTAGACATCGCCTGGATAAAGACGCCGCGATCTATTCCTTTAGCTCCGCCAGCGAACTGTTATATGGGGACAGTCTCTCAGCGAATGTTACCAGTGGTGTGTTTGGGGCATCACTTACTTCCGGAGACTTTGACGGAATGAGCTTTTCTAATGCGACTGTATTAAGGATGACCCCTAATCGTAATAACTATATGCAAATAACGGGGGAGTTCGATTGGCTTGATCCTGATGCAGGTGATAGCAGTAACCGCATCGCGTTAACTGAAGAATATCGCTATACGGGCTTTCAGCGCTCCGGATTAGTGCGTCGCCTTTATGAATTGAGTCAATATCTCGATTTTGAACGGTTTGACCCCCCCGGAGCTCGGCTTTATCAGGCCGTTGCTCTGACGGCGCTGGTTGATTATTTCCCAACATTCTGGTCGCGGTTGGGGACTAAAGTTCGCTGGCAGCGTGATCTAGAAGTGTCAACTGATGATATTGGCGTAGGGCTTTACACTGATATTTATTTCTCGCGACTCAGTGTTGGTCTTGAGTATGAGTATGGCTTGCGTACCGTCGGTGACAATGGAACACCACTGGATCGTGATGAGCAGCGCTGGGCTGTTTCGATTAGAAAAACCTTCTGATCCGGTTGTTTAGAACGTAGCTCGAAGGCGCCTGTGGCGCCTTTTTTTTGTGGGGATCAAATGACAGAAGAGGAGCAGCTTGATAACCTGCCAATTGCAGGGTTACAGATGCTGCAATCGCCAAGCGGTTACCGCTATTCAATCGATCCGTTTCTGCTCTGTGATTTCGCCCGGGTGCGAGCCGGCGCTGAGGTCGTCGATTTGGGAACAGCCACCGGAATAATCCCTTTGATCCTCTCTGCAACAACCGCGGCTTCGAAAATAGTCGGGATTGAGGTGCAGCCAAAATTAGCCGATCGTGCGCGTCGTAATGTTGTCTTGAATCAGGCTGAAGATCGCATCAAAATTGTTGAGGCTGATTTGCGCGGAGTGGTGGGGCCATCGGCCCTGCTCGAAGCGGGTAGCTTTGACGTTGTGGTCAGCAACCCCCCTTATCGGGCATTAGGGCATGGACGGTTGGCTCCGGATGATGAGCGTGCTTCCTGTCGTCATGAACTGCACGGGGGGGTCAGCGATTTTTTGCACGCAGCCACCCGGCTGTTGCGGAGCCAGGGCCATCTTTATCTGATCTTTCTGTCCGATCGGTTGCCGGAATTGCTGGTCCTGATGCAGCAGTATAAGCTGGAACCGAAACGGTTGCGGATGGTGCACCCTGATCCCGATAGCAGCGCCAGGTTAGTTCTGGTTGAGGGTCGGAAGAATGGGCGGCCCGGGCTTAAAGTCGAGTCGACGCTCATTCTCAGCGAGGTAGGAGGGCTGTTCGCTGGAGGTGCAAGCGCAATTTTTGACACAAAGAAATAATGTGGTTAATCACTCGTTGTGCCAGTATCCCTGCATGGTCAGTCCAGTAATCTTAGTCTCATTGGCGGGACGTGTTTTTTTTCTGTTGTAAATCAAGTGCCATCAGGTTGGCCAACTGGCTGCGCAGGTCCGGGTCCTGTATGCCCGCCAGCTCCGCGTCGATTCTGGCCAATTCGCTGGCAGTCAGAGGTGGAAGGGAGCGCGGTGTTTCCTTAGGGGCTGGCGGCGGTGGTACCGGACCGCGTTTCAGGAAGAGGTCGCGGATGGTGTCGGCGCCGAGTCGCTCGTTCAGCTTTTTGATGATCATCGGTTTGAGCAGCTGCAGCTGCTGCATCCAGGCGGCCTGATCAACACGGACTTCGAGGAGCTCGTCACGTAACCGCAATGGCCGTGCATGCTGGGCGATTTGCGGCCCGACCACATCATCCCAGCAGAGCCAGGCGCGGTAGCGCTGTATTTGCGTCTGCATACCGTTTTTTTCCAGAAGGGTGGTGACCAGAGTGCTGATGTCGGCGGCCGGGCCGCCACGCTCCCGTTTGCTCATTTTGAGCCGCGTCGCCGAATGCGACCGCCGATGACTTGTCCGGCAACGGCGCAAAGCAACGTCAGCGGGATGAAGGTCCAGTCGAAGCCGAGGGTGATGCGCAGCACAATGATGAATGGTATCGACAGGTGGATGAGCAGAAACCAGCGCGGTGAATACCGTCTGGCCGCTTCACGTAGATAGCCCAGAGGGATATTGGCGGAGAGGGCAAAGGAGAGCAGACCGGCAAGGCGGATAGCGGTATCGTTGGTCAAAAGAGAATCCTCTGGGTCGGGCTGCCTGTAGACGACATAAACAGCTGTTTAATTCAGCAGTTTACCCACAATGTCGCTTTGCTGTCAACGCACCCTTGTTGCAGCGCTTAAGATGTGGCATGATGCGCGCCGGAGCTGAGAGGTCATGGCAATTTATGGTGCGAGATAACGATTATGTGGCGGTGTTTCACTCAGTCCATCGGGTGATGAAAGCCGAGAAACTGTTGAAGCGGGAAAAGCTTGATATTTTGCTGATTCCGACCCCGCGACAGCTCACGTCGGATTGTGGCTTGGCGATTCGATACGATGCGGATCTCCACGCACGGGTTGATGTCGTGCTGACCACCGAAAATTTGCAGCCGATTGAACTTTACCGCAAGACGGCAACAGGCTTTGAATTGGTGGCAGGTATTGCCTGATGGACCGCGATTTTGCTTGACACGATCAGAGGCGCTCACTATATTTCTACCTTCGCGGTTTTTGCATTGCTGATGGTACGGACGTATGTTTGACAATCTCAGTGAAAAGTTCGACGCGGTTTTTCGCAAGTTACGCGGTCACGGGCGGCTGAGTGAGGAGAACATTCAGGAGGCGCTGCGCGAAGTTCGTCTGGCTCTGCTTGAAGCGGATGTCAATTTTCGTGTTGTTAAGGACTTTATTGCTGCCGTGCGTGAGCGTGCGGTCGGGCAGGAGGTTCTTGGTAGCCTGACCCCGGCGCAGCAGGTGGTGAAAATCGTTCGGGACGAGCTCGGCAACCTGATGGGCGCCGGTGCGGATCACACCTTGGCACTGCATGCCAAACCGCCCGTTCCGATCATGCTCTGTGGTTTGCAGGGAGCCGGTAAGACAACCACCTGTGGCAAGCTGGCGCTGCGCCTGCGACGTGAAAAGCGCAGTCCTCTACTGGTTCCGGCCGATATCTACCGACCGGCAGCGATTGAACAGCTGAAGACTCTCGGCCGGCAGCTTGAAATACCGGTCTTTGATACCCCGTCCGGTCTCGATCCGGTGGCAATCTGTGAGCAGGCACGACGCTTTGCCGAGCTCAATGGTTACGACACCCTTATTCTTGATACGGCCGGCAGATTGCATATCGATGATACGCTGATGCTGGAGTTGCAGCGTATTGTTCAGGCGTTGACGCCGCAGGAGATCCTGTTTGTCGCCGATGCCATGACCGGCCAGGATGCGGTGACGGTTGCCGAAAAATTTAATCTTGATCTTGCCATCAGCGGCGTGGTCCTGACCAAGATGGATGGCGATGCCCGCGGNNTGACCGGCCAGGATGCGGTCACCGTCGTTGCCGGTTTTGCCGAGAAGCTACCGTTGACCGGAGTCATCCTGACCAAGCTCGATGGAGATGCTCGTGGCGGTGCGGCCCTGTCGATCCGTGCTGTCACCGGCTTGCCGATCAAGTTGGTCGGTCTCGGTGAAAAGCTCGACGCTCTGGAGCCGTTTTACCCGGAGCGCATGGCGCAACGGATTCTCGGGATGGGAGATGTCCTCTCCCTGATCGAGAAGGCTGAGGCCGCCATTGATCACGATTCAGCCGCAACCATGGCTGAATCGATGCGACGTGATGGCTTTACGCTGGAGCAGTTTCGCGATCAGCTGAAGATGATCAAGAAAATGGGCTCGATGGAGTCTCTGGTCGCGATGATTCCCGGTGCCGGTAAGGCCCTGAAAAAATCGGGCGGCATGCAATTGCCGGAGAAAGAGTTAACGCGCGTCGAGGCGATCATCAACTCGATGACCCCGTTGGAGCGACGCGATCACCGGCTGTTGAATGGTTCTCGCCGGTTACGGATTGCACGTGGCAGCGGAACGTCGGTGCAGGATGTTAATCAGTTGGTTAAGCGTTTCTTGGAAGCGCAGAAGATGATGAAAACGATGCAGAAGCTCGGACCCAAAGGGCTCAAGGGACTTATGGGGTCGGGCCGTCTGCCGTTCTAGATTCGTAACAGTTTCAAGACACTTATTCGCCGGCAACACGCCGGCAGCAAGCAGGAGGAGTAACAATGTCCGTAAAAATTAGACTGGCCCGCGGCGGCGCCAAAAAGAAGCCTTTTTACCAGGTCGTCGTTGCCGATGAGCGTTGCCCCCGCGACGGACGGTTCATCGAAAATCTGGGTCAGTATGATCCTAAGCAGAATCCGCCGATGGTCAACCTGAAAGAGGACCTGACGCTCGAGTGGTTGCGCAAAGGTGCCCAGCCGACCGAGACCGTGCGTCGCCTGTTGCGCCAGAATGGCATCTGGAGCCAGTTCAAACAGCCGAAAAACGTCTGATTTTTTTCAGCTGGCCGGCGGAGGACTTCCAGATAAAGGATGGACTCCATGAAAGAACTCATCGAACTGATCGCCAAATCGCTGGTGGAATATCCGGAGAACGTATCGGTGACTGAGGACGTTGAGGCTGATGGCACTCTGCTAATCAAGCTGGCCGCTGCGACCTCGGATATGGGCCGGATTATTGGTAAACAGGGGCGCACAGCCAAAGCCATGCGGACTCTGCTTAATGCCAAGGCGACACGGGAGAACAGGCGGGCCAGCTTGCAGATTCTTGAGTCATGACGGTTCCAGTTGATGAGTTGTTTACCTACGGTCGGATCGTTGGTCTGCATGGCTTACGTGGCGATCTACGCGTCCGGCCACAAACCAGTGGTTCAGATGCCCTGTGTACGGTTGATGAGGTTTTTCTGCGTGACGCAAGCGGCCACCTGACGTGTTGTGTGCCTGTGCGTGCGGTGCTACATAAAGGCCTCGTTTTGTTGCGCCTGCAGGATCATGAAACGATCAATCTGGCAGAAAAACTGGTCGGAGCAGAGGTGTTGATGCGCCTTGCCGATTTGCCGGAACTGGATGAAAACGAGAATTACTGGCACCAGATTCAGGGGCTTACGGTCGTCGACCGGCAGCGGGGGGAGTTGGGGACGCTGCAGGATATGTTTGCGACTCCGGCCCATGATATTTATGTGGTGCAAGGCCCTTTTGGCGAAGTCCTGATTCCGGCAGTTCCGGCACTGATTATTGCCGTCGATTTGGCTGGCAGACGGATAGAGGTTGACCTGCCGGAAGGTCTGGTCCCTTAAGCCCGATGAAAATTGACATCCTGACCCTCTTTCCAGGCCTGTTTGCCTCACCCTTTGCTGAAAGTATACTCGGCAAGGCGCAGGAGCGCGGTTTGCTTGAGGTCTGTTCCCATAATCTGCGGGATTGGGCTACCGGCAAACACCAGGTGACGGACGACTCGCCTTACGGTGGCGGCGACGGCATGGTCCTTAAGCCGGAACCGATTGCCCGGGCTCTGACTACGCTCCGGGAACAATCGCCGGCCGCGCGGGTGTTGTTGATGACTCCGCAGGGGCGCAGGTTCTGTCAGACTGATGCGCAACGGCTGGCAGTGGAGTCTGGTCTGATTTTCGTCTGTGGCCGTTATGAGGGGGTTGACGAGCGGGTGCGACCCATGGTCGATGAGGAACTGTCGGTTGGCGACTTTGTCCTGACCGGTGGCGAGCCGGCAGCGATGGTCATCATCGATGCGGTCGGGCGTTTGTTGCCCGGGGTGCTTGGAAGCAGTGGTAGCGCCGAGGCCGACTCCTTTTCGGATGGACTTCTGGAGTATCCGCAGTATACCCGTCCGGTAGAGTTCTCCGGTGAACGGGTACCGGATATACTCCTTTCGGGAAATCATGCGGCGATCGCAGCCTGGCGACGGCAGGAACAGTTGCGCCGGACTCTGGAGCGCCGACCCGATTTACTGAAAACAGCAACATTGACGGCAGCCGATCTCAAGATTGTTTGTCGCTTGCAACAGGAAATGGCAATTGAACAAGGGCAGGGTCTGGAATCAACGGATGCAGGCCTCGGAAACGACATATAAAGCCGACTGAGTCATCAGTACGGATCGCAAGGAGGAAGCAATGAATATCGTCGATCGTATCGGCATGGAGCAGATGAAAAAAGGGATTCCCGCGTTCAAGGCGGGTGACACCCTGCGCGTTCATGTCAAGATCACCGAGGGCGACAAGGAGCGTATCCAGGTCTACCAGGGTGTGTGTATCAAGCGCGTTAACCGGGGCATCAGTTCAAACTTTACCGTGCGCAAGATTTCCAACGGCTTCGGCGTGGAGCGAATTTTTCCACTGCACTCGCCGTCGGTTGAGAAAATCGAGGTCGTCTCCATCGGCCGTGTGCGTCGGGCCAAGCTTTACTACCTGCGCAACCTGCAAGGTAAAGCGGCACGTATTCGCGAGAAACGCTACAACTGATCAAGCCAGATCAAGGCCCCGGAAATCCGGGGCCTTGATCTGTGAACAGCACCGCAGGCGGGGGCATGAACGGTAAACTGTTTCCCGGGCTGCCGGTCGATCCGTTGTTCTTTGAGCGGCAGGCCCGGCAACGCGGATTTCATTTAATTGCCGGTATTGACGAGGCAGGTCGTGGCCCGCTGGCCGGACCCGTCGTTTCGGCTGCGGTTGTTCTGCCGGAGACCTTCAGTCTTCCGGGTCTGACTGATTCCAAGCAGCTCAGTGAAAAAGAGCGTGAACGTCTCTTCCCTTTGATCCGTGCCGAGGCATTGGCGGTCGGTATCGGCTGGGCATCTGCGGCAGAGATTGATCAGCTGAATATTCTTCAGGCGACACTGTCCAGCATGGTTCGCGCTTTACAACGTTTGCGCTGCGACGTCGACTATCTGCTGGTCGACGGTATCTCCAAAGTCCCTCTCCCTATTTCCCAGGCAACCCTCAAACAGGGCGATTCCCGCTCTTTGTCCATCTCTGCCGCCTCGGTCGTAGCGAAAGTCGTGCGCGACCGCTGGATGCGTCTTTATGATCGCCAGTACCCGGAGTACGGCTTTGCCCGGCACAAGGGGTACGGCAGTGCGGCCCATCTTCAGGCCATCGCTCACTTCGGACCATCTCCCTTGCACCGTAAAACCTTTCGTGGTGTACGCGAGCATCTTCCCCATGACTGAAGAGAGACTCAAGCTTGGCGTCTGGGGTGAAGACCAGGCCGTCTCCTTTCTGCGTCGACACGGGTTCAAAATTGTCACCCGGAATATGCGCACCCCGGTTGGCGAGGTCGATATTGTTGCCAGAAACCGCCATTATCTGCTGTTCGTTGAGGTGAAAACCCGGCGCAGCCTTGTTTGTGGTTCACCGGCCGAGGCCGTTGGCGCTCATAAACAGCGCCAGATTGTTCGTGCGGCCCAATGGTATCTGTTGCAAGGGCACGGGCGAGGTCTGCAACCGCGTTTTGATGTGATCAGTGTTCTGGCCAACACACATCCTCCAAAGGTTGACCATATCGAGAATGCATTTGGTCTCGACAGGGGGTGACCCGTTCGCTGGTCTCTGTGTTTCATTGTGTCAGTGCAGAATATGGATGCGGCTGATTCGCGGTTAAGCGAAATTGCTTTTTATTAAAAGTTTCTGTAAACTCTCCACGCAGATGAAAACAGTACCAATTACGGTGGAACAGATGGTTTTTTCGGATCGAACATTGCGCGATTTTGGCATGTTACGGCTGGCGGTCGTCGCCCCCGAGCATCGGGTGGCAGATGTCGCTTTCAATGTCGAGCGTATGCGTGAGTGTGTCGAAGCGCTGACTGACGAGGGCTGTCGACTGCTGGTGTTTCCGGAACTCGGGTTGACCGCCTATACCTGCGCCGACCTGTTTTTTCAGCCATTACTGCTGCAGCGCGCTCAGGATGCCCTGTTCGAACTGGCCGAACTGACCCGCAGCGGACTGATTCTGGTTGTCGGTTTACCGGTGGCGCAGGGTGGACGTCTGTTCAATTGCGCCGCGGTCCTTGCCGATGGCGCCATTCTGGGGGTTATCCCGAAGACACATCTACCGAACAGCGCTGAGTTTTACGATGAGCGCTGGTTTTCGGCCGCCGCCGATGTTCAGGAAGATATTCTGACCTGGCGCGGACAAACGATACCGTTTGGAGCGGACCTGTTGTTTCGCTGCCGGCAGATGCCCGACTGCCTGCTCGGGGTCGAAATCTGCGAAGATGCCTGGGTCGCTGAACCACCGAGCGGTCGCCAGGCCTTGCGGGGTGCCACGCTACTGGTCAATCTCTCCGCCAGCCCTGAAACCCTGGGGAAAGCCGATTATCGTCGGGATCTGGTGCGGATGCAGTCGGCACGTTGCCTGGCCGCTTATGCCTACGCCTCGGCCGGTCCCGGTGAATCGTCGACCGATCTGGTCTTTTCCGGCCACGGACTCATTGCCGAAAACGGGGTGCTGCTGGCTGAGAGTGAGCGCTTTGCCTTCAGCAGCCGCTGGGCGCTGGCCGACATCGATGTTGAGCGGTTGGTCAATGAGCGCCGTCGCAACAACACCTTTGCCGATGCGCAGACGCCGGCCGGCCGCATGATCGATTTCGATTTTGCCGACACCCCGGTCGGGCCCCTGTGTCGTCCGCTGAGTGAGCGTCCGTTCGTCCCGGCGGCGACGGCTGATCGCAAGCAGCGCTGCCAGGAGATCTTCGCCCTGCAGACCACCGGCCTTGCCCGCCGGCTGCGCCATACGGGCACAAAGACTGCGGTCATCGGTATCTCCGGTGGTCTCGATTCGACCCTGGCCCTGCTGGTTGCCGTCAAGGCCTTCGATCGGCTCGGTCTTGATCGTGCCGGCATCCGTGCCGTGACCATGCCCGGCTTCGGGACGACCCGACGGACGCACGGCAATGCCGAGACTCTGGCGCAAGGGATCGGGGTGACCCTGCAGACCGTGTCGATCCATGCGGCGGTCAGCGGGCATTTCCAGGATATCGGCCATCCGCCCGATCAGCATGATCTGGTCTTCGAAAATGCCCAGGCGCGGGAGAGGACCCAGATCCTGATGGATATTGCCAATCAGACGGAGGGTCTGGTGATCGGCACGGGCGATCTCTCCGAGCTGGCTCTGGGCTGGTGTACCTACAATGCCGACCATATGTCGATGTATGGGGTGAATTGCGGCGTTCCAAAAACCTTGGTCCGCTACCTGGTCGAGTGGTGTGCGGAAGAGGAGTTCAGTGGTGCGGTTGCCACCACCCTGCACGACATCTGTGCGACCCCGGTCTCGCCGGAGTTGCTCCCTCCCGATGCCGCGGGTGACATCTGTCAAAAAACGGAAGAACAGGTCGGGCCCTACCTGCTGCACGATTTTTTCCTTTATCACATCGTGCGCTTGCAGTTCGGCCCGGACAAGGTATTCTTCCTCGCTACGACAGCCTTTTCCGGTCAGTTTGAGGCGGCCGAGATACTGCACTGGCTGGAGAATTTCTACCGGCGGTTTTTCAGTCAGCAGTTCAAGCGCTCCTGTCTGCCGGACGGACCGAAGGTCGGCAGCGTCGCGTTGTCCCCCCGCGGTGACTGGCGGATGCCGAGCGATGCCAGTTGTACCCTGTGGCTGGAGCGCATCACAGTCTTGCGCCAGACCCTTGGTCTGAACGGCTGAGCCGAAATGTCTAAAGACGCGACCATAGCCGCAGCGACGCTCTATGTTGTGGCGACGCCGATCGGCAATCTTGAAGATCTGACGTTTCGCGCGCTGCGGATTTTAAAATCTGTCGATCTGGTGGCGGCTGAAGATACCCGGCACAGTCGCAAACTGTTCAACCATTATGGAATCCGCACCCCGCTGACCTCCTACTTTGCCCACAACGAGGAGCTGAAAGGGGAGCAGCTTCTGCAGCAGTTACGCGCCGGACGCAGCGTGGCGCTCATAACCGATGCCGGCACTCCGGCGATCTCTGATCCCGGTTATCTGCTGGTGCAGCGTTGCCGGCAGGAGGGACTTGCCGTCGCCAGCGTCCCCGGTGCTTCGGCGGTGACGGCTGCACTCTCCATCGCCGCTCTGCCATCGGAACGTTTTGCCTTTGAAGGGTTTCTGCCACCGCGACAAAAAGCGTGTCGGGATCGACTTCTGGCCCTGGCTGATGAGCCCCGGACGATTGTCTGTTACGAGAGCCCGCGCCGTCTGCTGCACACACTGGCTCTGCTGGTCGAGGTGCTCCCGGCGACACGGACCGTGGCGGTGGTGCGGGAGTTGACCAAGATTCACGAAGAGGTTATCGCCGGGACCCCGGCCGAGGTGCTGCAGCATTATACTCTCCAGGGCGTTCGTGGCGAGATTGTCCTGCTCATCGGCCCGCAGGTGGCAAGCGAGAACAGCTCAACAGAAACCGTTCAGGAAGCCTTACTGCGCGTGCAGGCCGAGACCGATCTGCCGATGCGTCAAGTGGTTAAACTGGTCGCCCGACAGTTCGGGTTGCCGGGGAGCGATGTTTATAAAGAAAGCCTTTCGATCCGGTCCAACGGGGGGACGAATGGGAACGACTAAGCAGAAAGTATTACTGGTGGATGATCAGGAGTCGGTGCGCAAGCTGCTCGAGGCGGTTCTGCGGGTGCGCAGCTACGATGTCTGCTATGCATCGAGCGGCCCGGAAGGGCTGGAGGTAGCGGCGCGTGAACAGCCTGACCTGATTCTGCTCGATGTCATGATGCCGGGTATGGACGGCTTCAAGGTCTGCCAATCCCTGAAGCAGAGGGCCAATACCAAACATATCCCGGTGGTCTTTCTCACCGCGCGC
>DDWE01000026.1:0-539 GCA_002345625.1 Desulfuromonadaceae bacterium UBA2294
CAGACCCGTGAGCATATCCTGCTTGCCCGTCAGGTTGGTGTTCCGGCCATGGTTGTTTTCCTCAACAAAGCCGACATGGTTGATGACGAAGAGCTGATGGAACTGGTCGAACTGGAGCTGCGCGAGCTGCTCTCCTCCTACGACTTCCCCGGCGACGACATTCCGATCATTGCCGGTTCGGCTCTGGCCGCACTGGAAGGTCGTGATGACGAGATCGGCAAGAACAAGGTTCTCGAGCTGATGGCAGCGGTTGACAGCTACATCCCGGAGCCGGAGCGCGCGGTTGACCGTCCGTTTCTGATGCCGGTTGAGGATGTCTTCTCGATCTCCGGTCGTGGTACCGTCGCCACCGGTCGCGTCGAGCGTGGCATCGTCAAGGTTCAGGAAGAAGTCGAGATCGTCGGCATGAAGGCGACCACCAAGACCGTCGTCACCGGCATCGAGATGTTCCGCAAGCTTCTTGATCAGGGCCAGGCGGGTGATAACTGTGGTATCCTGCTGCGCGGTGTCAAGCGCGAAGATATCGAGCGCGGTCAGGT
>DDWE01000026.1:580-50970 GCA_002345625.1 Desulfuromonadaceae bacterium UBA2294
GGCGGCCGTCATACGCCGTTCTTCAAAGGTTACCGCCCGCAGTTCTACTTCCGGACCACCGACGTGACCGGCATTTGTGAACTGCCGGAAGGGATCGAGATGGTTATGCCGGGCGACAATGTTGCTATGGTTGTAGATCTGATTACGCCGATCGCGATGGACGATGGCCTGCGTTTCGCAATCCGCGAAGGTGGCCGTACTGTTGGCGCTGGCGTTGTCAGCTCGATCATTGCCTAAGTGAGGGTATGATGCAGAACCAGAAGATCAGAATCAGACTGAAAGCTTATGATCACAAACTCCTCGACCTCTCGGTGAACGAGATTGTCGATACGGCAAAACGTACCGGTGCCCGCATTGCCGGCCCCGTCCCGCTGCCGACCGTTATCAACAAGTACTGCGTTCTGCGTGGACCGCATGTTGACAAGAAGAGCCGCGAGCAGTTCGAGATGCGCACCCACAAGCGCCTGCTCGACATCGTTGAGCCGACTCAGCAGACGGTTGATGCGTTGATGAAGCTCGACCTCTCTGCCGGTGTTGACGTCGAGATCAAGCTGTAAAGCCCGGAGTGATCTGGAAAGCGAATAAGGGTACGAACCATGATCAAGGGAATTTTAGGTAAAAAACTGGGCATGACCCAGATCTTTGCGAAGGACGGCAAGCGGATTCCCGTAACTGTCGTTGAAGCCGGTCCCTGCACCGTGCTGCAAAAAAAGACGGTGGCAACGGACGGCTATACTTCTGTGCAACTCGGTTTTGTCGAGAAGAGTGCACACCGGGTGAATAAGCCGGAGCTCGGCCACTTTCGCAAAGCCGGCAAGGGCGCTTTTGCTCATCTGCGTGAAGTCCGGATTGACAATGCCGACGAATTTCAGGTTGGTGATGAAATCACCTGCTCTGCGATCTTTGCCGCCGGTGATATCATCGATGTCAGCGGCACCAGCAAGGGCAAGGGCTTTCAGGGTGTCATCAAGCGCTGGAAGTTTTCCGGTGGTCGCAGCTCCCACGGCTCCATGTTCCATCGCGGCCCCGGTTCCATCGGCTGCAGCGCCTGGCCCTCCCGCGTGTTCAAAGGGAAGAAGATGGCTGGCCAGATGGGGAATGAGCGCGTGACGGTGCAGAACCTGCAGATCGTTGAAGTTCGTCCCGAGGAGAACATCATCCTGGTCAAGGGAGCGATCCCCGGCGCCAAAAATGGCGTGGTGATGATCCAAAAAGCAGTGAAAGCCGTCGGCTAATAAGCGGCTTTTGATCAGGATTCAGGAGATTAGTCCATGGCAAAAATTGCTGTTTATGACATGAATCGCAAGCAGGTCTCCGAGCGTGAGCTTGATGACGCCGTGTTCAACACGGACGTCAAGGGGTACCTGATCCACGATATGGTTCGCTACCAGTTGGCAGCGCGTCGCAGTGGCAATGCTAAGACCAAAGGCCGCAGCGAAGTCGCTGGTGGCGGCAAGAAACCCTACAAGCAAAAGGGAACGGGTAATGCCCGTCAGGGTTGCATTCGTGCGCCGCACTATGTCGGTGGTGGTGTTGTCTTTGGCCCGCAACCGCGCGACTACAGCTTCAAGCTGAATCGCAAGGTTAAGAAAGGCGCACTCAAGAGTGCCCTGTCCCTGCGCTTCAAAGAGGGCAAACTGACCGTACTGAACCAGCTGTTGATGGAAAAGATCAGCACCAAGAACTTTGCCGAAGTCCTCGGTCGTTTCGAGCTCGACAACGTCCTGATTGTGATCGATGACACCAACGCCGGAGTGGAACTGTCGGCCCGCAACTTGCCGCACGTCAAGGTGCTGCGCAGCGAAGGCGTCAACGTTTACGATGTGATGAAGTATCGCAACATGCTTATCACGGAAGAAGCCGTTGCCAAGCTGGAAGGAGCTTTAGCGCAATGAGACCGCTGCATCAGATTATCAAGAAGCCGTTGATTACCGAGAAGACCAACCTGCAAAAAGAAGTTAGCCGGGTTGTCGCCTTCGAAGTGTCGCTGAATGCCAACAAGGTCGAAATCAAACAGGCCGTGGAAAAAGCATTCAATGTCAAGGTGACTGACGTGAACACAACCGTTGCCGTCGGCAAGGTCAAACGTGTCGGCGCAAAATACGGCAAGAGGTCGAATCGCAAAAAAGCCTACGTCACTTTGGCGGAAGGTAGCAATGTCGACTTCTTCGGTGTTTAACAGGCGAAAACTTTTTTAAGACGGAGTTAGAATAATGGGGATCAAAAGCTATAAGCCGACCTCTCCCGGTCGCCGCGGGATGACCTCCTCGACCTTTGAGGAAATCACCACATCGCGGCCGGAGAAATCGTTGCTGGCGCCTCTTTCGAAAAGTGGCGGCCGGAACAATTACGGCCGGATCACCAAGCGTCACACTGGTGGCGGACATAAACGCAAGTATCGGATCATCGACTTCAAGCGGGACAAGAAGGAGATTGAGGCCAAGGTTGTTTCGGTTGAATATGACCCGAACCGCTCTGCCCGCATCGCTCTGATCTGCTACCTTGATGGAGAGAAGCGCTACATTCTGGCACCGGCCGGGGTTACCGTCGGCGATAAGGTCATTGCCAGCAACGATGCCGATATCGTGCCGGGTAACGCCATGTCGATCCGCTCGATCCCCCTCGGTACCTGGGTGCACAACATTGAGCTGAAAGTTGGTAAAGGTGGTCAGTTGGCACGCAGCGCCGGCACCTATGCCATGCTCGCTGCCAAAGATGGCAAATATGCTCAACTGCGTCTCCCTTCCGGTGAAGTGCGTCTGGTCCATCAGGACTGCTGTGCGACCATTGGGCAGGTTGGCAACGCGGATCATGAAAATGTTGTCATCGGCAAGGCCGGCCGTAACCGCTGGCTCGGCAAGCGTCCGCAGTCGCGCGGCGTCGCCATGAACCCGGTAGACCATCCGCATGGTGGTGGTGAGGGCAAAAGCTCCGGTGGTCGCCATCCGGTCACCCCGTGGGGTGTTCCGACCAAAGGTTACAAAACCCGTACCAACAAGCGCACCGACCGCTTTATCGTGCGCCGGCGCAAGAAATAAAAGACGTTTCGCGTCATTGTAAATAAGAGGAGACGACAGTGGCTAGATCGATTAAAAAAGGGCCGTACGTTCAGGACTGCCTGCTGCGCAAAGTGGGAACAGGCGCTGCCGGTGCAAACAAAGTTATCAAGACCTGGTCGCGCCGTTCGACGATTTTTCCCGAATTTGTCGGAATGACCTTTGCCGTTCATAACGGGCGCAAGTTCGTGCCGGTGTTTGTATCCGAGAACATGGTAGGTCACAAGCTCGGTGAATTCGCCCCGACGCGGACCTACTACGGCCACGGTGCTGACAAGAAGAGCAAACGGTAATAAAGGCCGGTAGAGGAGTTTTGTAATGGAAGCGAAAGCAGTGCTTAAATTTGCTCGTCTGTCCCCCCAGAAGACCCGTCTGGTGATCGACATGATTCGTGGCAAGGGAGTTCAGGATGCTCTGAATATCCTCAAGTTTTCCCCGAAAAAATCGTCAGACATCGTCTCAAAGCTTCTCAGTTCGGCTGTT
Source organism: Desulfuromonadaceae bacterium UBA2294 (assembly GCA_002345625.1). Taxonomy (GTDB): domain Bacteria; phylum Desulfobacterota; class Desulfuromonadia; order Desulfuromonadales; family UBA2294; genus UBA2294. The sequence goes on from DDWE01000026.1 coordinate 4,120, forward strand.
GCCAACGCTGAGCAGAAGGGTGTGTCCGACGTCGACCGTCTGTTTGTCAAGGCGATCACCGTCGACCAGGGACCTGCCCTGCGCCGGTTCATGCCGCGAGCTCAGGGTCGTGCGACCCGCATTCGTAAGCCGACCAGTCACATCACGGTCGTGCTTGACGAAAAATAGTTCCTTTTAGGAGGTGATGGTTTGGGCCAGAAAGTACATCCAATAGGTTTCCGTCTCGGTATTATTCGCACCTGGGAGTCCCGGTGGTATGCCGAGTCCGATTATGCCAAGCTGCTCCATGAAGATATCAAGCTGCGCAACTATCTGAAGAAGCGGCTGTATCATGCGGGTATCTCAAAGATCGAGATGGAGCGTGCTGCGAGCAAGGTCAAGATCCACATTCACGCGGCGCGTCCCGGTATCATTATCGGGAAAAAAGGCTCCGAGGTGGAAGTGCTGAAGCGTGAGCTGGCCAAACTCACCGACAACGAGATCTTTATCAACATTCAGGAAGTGCGCAAGCCCGAGATTGATGCGCAGCTGGTGGCCGAAAGCGTCGCCCTGCAACTCGAGCGCCGCGTCGCCTTTCGTCGTGCGATGAAGAAGTCGGTCGGTCAAGCCCTCAAGTTCGGTGCGCAGGGGATCAAGATCAACTGCGCCGGTCGTCTCGGCGGTGCTGAGATGAGCCGTACCGAGTGGTACCGCGAAGGCCGTGTGCCGCTTCACACTCTGCGCGCCGATATCGATTATGGCTTTGCCGAAGCGAAGACCACCTACGGCATTATCGGTGTCAAGGTGCTGATCTTCAAAGGCGAGGTTCTTGCGCAGAACCAGCTTCAAACGAAATAGGAGTCTGGCGTCATGTTAATGCCAAAGAAGGTTAAGCACAGAAAACAGTTTAAAGGCCGGATGAAGGGCACAAATCCGGGCGGAACTGATCTCAATTTCGGCGATTTCGGTCTTCAGGCTCTTGATTGCGGTTGGCTTACAGCACGCCAGATTGAGGCGGCCCGTCGCGCCATGACCCGTTATGTCAAGCGCGGTGGCAAGATCTGGATCCGTGTCTTCCCGGACAAGCCGCTGACCAGCAAGCCGGCCGAGACCCGTATGGGTAAAGGTAAAGGCTCTCCCGATAGTTGGGTTGCCGTGGTCCGGCCTGGGAAAATCCTGTATGAAATGCAGGGTGTTGCTGAAGAGATCGCCCGCGAGGCGTTGCGACTGGCAGCCCACAAGCTGCCGATGAAAACCAAGTTTGTCAGCAGGGAGGAGGTGCCCCATGAAGGCTAATGATATCAGGGGCCTCAACATGGATGAGTTGGAGAAAAAAGGGCAGGAGTTGCATCAGGAACTGTTCAACCTGCGCTTCCAACTTCACACCGGGCATCTGGAGAATAACACCCGGATCTCCATGGTGAAAAAAGATATTGCACGCGTCCAGACCGTGCTGCGCGAGAAGCGCTCTTAAGAAGAATTTGAGGAATACCATGACGACACAGCGTGGAAACCGGAAAACTCAGGTCGGGATTGTTGCCAGCGACAAAATGGACAAGACTGTCGTAGTCAAAGTCGAGCAGTTGGTGATGCATCCCGTCTACAAGAAGTACATCAAGCGGAACGTTAAGTTCAAGGCGCACGACGCCGAGAATACCTGCGCTATTGGGGACAAGGTGCTGATCGTTGAGACTCGCCCTATGTCCAAGGACAAGCGCTGGAAGGTTCGCGAGATCCTTGAAAAGAACGTGACCGTCTAGGAGATACGACCCATGATTCAGATGCAATCAATGCTTGATGTTGCCGACAATTCCGGAGCCCGGAAACTGTGCTGCATTAAGGTTCCCGGTGGTTCGAAGCGCAAATATGCGGGCCTGGGAGACATTATCGTCTGTTCGGTCAAGGAAGCCTTGCCCGGATCGAAAGTCAAAAAAGGCGATGTTGTCAAGGCGGTCATTGTCCGGACTGCGAAAGAGGTGAACCGCGCTGACGGGTCTCTGATTCGCTTCGATAACAATTCCGCAGTTGTCGTCAACAATGCCGGTGAGCCGGTCGGGACCCGTATTTTTGGCCCGGTGGCGAGAGAGCTGCGTGCGAAGCGTTTCATGAAAATCGTTTCGCTGGCTCCGGAAGTACTATAAGGGGATTGGGAGAGACGATAATGGCAGCGACGAAGCTTCACGTCAAAAAAGACGATACGGTCATGATTCTGGCCGGCAAAGACAAGGGCAAGACCGGTAAGGTCATGCGTGTCATGTCGGAAAAAGGCCAGGTTGTGGTTGAGAACATCAACATGATCAAGCGGCATACCCGCCCGAACCAGCGTAACAATGAAGGTGGGATTATCGAGAAAGAAGCGTCTCTCGACGCATCCAATGTCCTGCTTGTCTGCGGATCCTGCCATAAAGCAGCGCGGACCGGCATGCGTACACTCGATAACGGCAGCAAGGTCCGCTTCTGCAAGAAGTGTAACGAGATAGTGGACAAGTAATGGAGACCTCCATGACCAGACTGCAGGAAAAATATCAGAAAGAGCTACTGCCGGAACTGATGCAGGAACTTCAGCTCAAGAATGTGATGGAAGCACCCCGGATTGAGAAGGTCGTGGTAAACATGGGCCTGGGCGAAGCCATCCAGAATATCAAGGTGCTCGAGTCGGCTGTTGTTGAACTCGGTCGCATTACCGGGCAGAAGGCAATGATTACTCGCGCCAAGCGTTCCATTGCCCAGTTCAAGCTGCGCGAGGGGATGCCGATCGGTTGCTCGGTGACTTTGCGCCGGCAGCGGGCATACGAGTTTCTTGATCGTTTGATCAATGTTGCCCTGCCGCGCGTACGCGACTTCAAGGGGATTTCGCCGAAGGCTTTTGATGGCCGTGGCAACTATACCCTCGGTATTCGTGAGCAGATCATCTTCCCGGAGATCGACCTTGAGAAAATTGACAAGGTCAAGGGCCTCAACGTGACCATCGTCACCACTGCCCGGACTGACGAACAGGGACGTGCCCTGCTCGGCAAAATGGGTATGCCCTTTCGGAAATAGTACACGCGTCAAGCGGAGGAAATTGTGGCTAAGAAATCGTTGAGGAACAAGGCCAGCCAGCCGAACAAGTTTCAGGTTCGCGACTACAACCGTTGCCCGCTGTGCGGTCGGCCGCGGGCCTACTATCGTAAATTTGATATGTGCCGGATCTGTCTGCGTAAGCTGGCATCCGAAGGTAAAATCCCAGGCGTCGTCAAGTCGAGCTGGTAACAAAGAAAGAAGGAGTCGCATCCATGGGAATGACGGATCCGATCGCAGACATGTTGACCCGCATTCGTAACGCGGGCCTTGCGCGACATCAAAAAACTGATATGCCCGCTTCGACCATCAAGGAAGCACTGGCGACAGTTCTGAAAGAGCAGGGGTACATCAAGAATTTAAAGATGTCCTCCGACGACAAGCAAGGGGTTCTGCGCATCTATCTGAAGTATGATGAGGAAAATTGCCCGGTGATTCACGAAATCACCCGCGTTTCCACCCCCGGCCGCCGTGTTTACGTGGGCAAGGACGAGATCCCGAAAGTGAAAAACGGACTCGGCTGCGCCATCGTCTCAACCTCAAAAGGGTTGATGGACGGCGAATCGGCCCGCGCTGCCCAGGTTGGCGGCGAGTTTATCTGTACCGTCTGGTAAGCACTCGACTGGTCAAGGAGTAGATTCATGTCCCGAATTGGCAAACAGCCTATTTCGATACCGGGCGGCGTTAAAGTCGCTCTCGCTGATACGGAAATTTCCGTACAGGGCCCTAAAGGAAACCTGAAGCGTCTTCTTCCTGCCACTGTCAAGGTCGAAGTTGAAGCTGATGTGATCCGCGTCTGTCCGCCGGTTAACCCGCGTGAGACGACGGCGCTGCAGGGGCTGACCCGCACTCTGATTGCCAATATGGTTGAAGGGGTGACCAAGGGTTATCAACGTATCCTGGAGATCAATGGCGTCGGTTATCGCGCCGAGATGAAAGGGAAAGTCCTGAATCTCGCTCTTGGCTACTCCCATCCGGTTGAGTATCCGCTCCCTGAAGGGATCAGTGCAGAGGTCGATCCGAAGAGTAACAAGATTACTCTGAACGGTATTGACAAGGAACTGCTCGGAGCAACCGCTGCCAAGATCCGTTCCTTCCGTGCACCGGAGCCCTACAAGGGTAAGGGGATCAAGTACGCCGAGGAGCGCATCCTGCGCAAAGCTGGCAAGACCGGTAAAAAGTAAAGTTTTCTTTAAGAAGGCATGAAGGAGATAGAACGTGAACGCCTCAATTGAAAGACGTCAGGCACGCCTGAAAAGAAAGGCCCGCGTAAGGCGCACAGTCCGCGGCACCGATGAGCGTCCGCGCCTGTCCGTTTTCCGCAGTGCAAAGCACATTTACGCCCAGATCATCGAAGATTCCACCGGCAGAACTCTGGCTGCGGCATCGACTGCATGCAAGGATGTCGCTGATGGGCTGAAGAATTCCGGCAACGTCGAAGCGGCGAAAGTGGTAGGTGCCGCTATCGCCAAGAAGGCGCTGTCAAATAATATCAAGCAAGTGGTTTTCGACCGCAACGGTTTTCTGTACCACGGCCGCGTTAAGGCGCTGGCTGATGCGGCACGGGAAGCCGGGCTGTCCTTTTAACCGAAGGAGTGAGCGTTGATGCAGCAGAAGATTGAAACCAGCGAAATGGAGTTGACGGATCGCGTCATCCATATCAACCGCTGCGCCAAAGTGGTTAAGGGCGGCCGGCGCTTCAGCTTCTCGGCGTTGGTCGTGGTCGGCGACGGTCATGGTCGCGTTGGCTATGGCCTTGGCAAAGCGAAAGAAGTTCCCGAGGCGATTCGTAAGGGTGTGGAGAAGGCTCGCAAGAGCATGATTCGGGTCCCCCTGAAGAAGCGGACCATCCCTTTCGACGTACTTGGCAAGTTCGGCGCAGGTAAAGTCCTGCTCAAGCCGGCGTCCGAAGGTACAGGTGTTATTGCAGGTGGTGCGATTCGTGCCGTGCTTGAGGTAGCCGGTGTGGGCGACATCCTCTCCAAGTGCCTCGGTTCCAACAACCCGCACAATGCCGTGAAGGCGACCATCAACGCCCTGACCCAGCTTAAGAGCGCGGAGCAGATTATGGCGCGGCGCGGTTTGAGCGGCGAATAAAGCGACGATAGAGGAGATCTTAAGATGGCCGGAGAAATCAAGGTCACGCTGAAAAAAAGCTCAATCGGCCGCAAGGAGTATTTCTCGCGGGTGTTGAATGGGCTCGGCCTGACTAAGTTGAATAAAACTGTTGTCCTAAAGGATACCCCGGAGATCCGCGGCATGATCCGCAAGGTCTCCCACATGGTAGCCGTTGACGAGTAATCAAAAAACAGGACGTGTGCTATGGATCTGAGTAATCTTAAGCCGGCAATCGGCTCGACAAAAAATCGCAAACGGATCGGCCGTGGTAAAGGCTCCGGTACCGGTAAAACAGCCGGTAAGGGCCACAAAGGCCAGAAGGCGCGCAGTGGCGGCAGTATCAAGGCCGGTTTTGAAGGTGGTCAGATGCCACTTCAACGCCGTCTGCCAAAACGTGGCTTTAATCCGCTGAACAAAAAAGTCTATGCCCTGGTCAATCTGGCCGATCTCGCCCAGTTTGAAGCCGGAAGCGTCGTTGACGCCGAAGCTTTGAGCAGCGTCGGTCTGGTCGGTAACCTGCGTGACGGAATTAAGGTGCTTGGCGACGGTGACATCACCGCAGCTTTGACCGTCAAGGCGCATAAATTCAGCAAATCAGCTGCGGCCAAGATTGAGTCGGCCGGCGGCAAAGCCGAGGTTATTTAAATTGTTCGCGAGCATCCAGAACATCTTCAGTATTCCGGAGTTGCGTCGTCGCATCCTGTTTACCATCGGGATGCTGGCGGTCTATCGTATCGGGTGTCATGTTCCGATTCCAGGGATTGATGCCGCCGTTCTGGCGACATTTTTTGCTGGAACCGAGGGGACCCTGCTCGATCTGGTCAGCGCTTTCACGGGTGGTGCTCTTGAGCGCATGACGGTGTTTGCTCTCGGCATTATGCCGTATATCAGTGCTTCGATTATCCTTCAGTTGCTGACTGTTGTCTTTGAACCTGTTGAGCGGTTGGCTAAGGAAGGTGAACAGGGGCGCAAGACCATCACCCGCTGGACCCGTTACGGGACCATTATACTGTCGGTGATTCAGGGCGCGGGGATTGCTGTTGGTCTGCAGACCATGCGCGGTCCGACCGGCGATCTGGTCGTTCCTGCTCCGGGCGCTGGTTTCGTGCTGATGACCATCATTACCCTGACTGCCGGAACCGCTTTTATTATGTGGCTCGGCGAGCAGATTACTGAGCGTGGTATCGGTAACGGAATCTCTCTGGTTATCTTTGCCGGAATCGTAGCCATGATGCCTTCGGCTATTGTCAACTCTCTGCGTTTGATGAAGACCGGCGAGTTAACGGTATTTTTGCTGATTGTCGTTCTGATTCTGATGCTGGTGGTTATCGCCTTCATTATCTTCATGGAGCGTGCTCAGCGCCGGTTGCCTATCCACTACGCCAAACGTCAGATCGGCGCACGGGCTGTTGGTGGCCAATCGAGCCACCTGCCGCTGAAAATCAACATGAGCGGCGTTATCCCACCAATTTTTGCCAGTTCGATTATTATGTTCCCGGCCACGGTTGCCAGCATGGTCGATGTGCCCTGGGTTAGATCCCTTGCCGAGACCCTGGTGCCGACCCATTGGCTTTATAATGTTATTTTTGTTGCAGCAATCATCTTTTTCTGCTACTTCTACACGGCTGTAACGTTCAACCCGGTTGATGTGGCCGAAAACATCAAAAAACAGGGTGGTTACGTACCGGGGATTCGTCCCGGTAAGGCGACGGTCGAGTACATCGATATGGTACTCAACCGCATCACCTTTGCCGGAGCTTTGTATATCTCTGCTGTCTGCGTATTGCCGACAATCCTTTACAGCGCTTTCAGCGTGCCGTTCTACTTTGGTGGGACCTCACTTCTGATCGTTGTCGGTGTCGGTCTTGATACCGCGTCGCAGATCGAGGCGCACCTGATTTCACGTTCCTATGAGGGCTTCATGCAGGGCGTGACGATCAAGGGCCGGCGCTAGGAGCGACGGATGAAGTTGATTCTGCTCGGACCGCCCGGTGCCGGTAAAGGGACCCAGGCGAAGATGCTGACTGAACGTTTTGGAATCCCTCAGATTTCGACCGGTGATATTTTGCGGGCCGCAGTCAAGGATGGGACGCCGATGGGGATCAAGGCCAAAAGTTGTATGGACGCCGGCGAACTGGTCCCAGATGCGGTGGTAATTGGTATTGTTCGAGAGCGCCTGCAGAAATCGGATTGTGCTGCCGGGTTTATTCTGGACGGTTTTCCGCGCACAGAACCTCAGGCGGACGCATTGGCCGGAACATTACTGGATCTGGGAAAGCCGCTTGATGCCGTTATCTCCCTTGCGGTCGATATCGAGGCGCTGGTCGAGCGTTTAACCGGTCGTCGGACCTGCCGCGATTGTGGCCGTGGTTACCACGTCCGTTTTGACCCGTCAAAAAAAGCTGGCATCTGTGATGCGTGCGGTGGCGAGTTGATACAGCGAGATGATGATCAGGAAGCGACCATTCGGAAACGATTGGATGTCTATCAGGCGCAAACGGCCCCTCTCATTGCCTATTACGATGCTGCCGGTCTGTTGCACAGCCTTGATGGCATGCAGCCGATCGAAGAGGTCCAGAGGCAAATGAACGTGCTGTTGCAGGCGGACTGAAGTTGATTGTTCTAAAGACGGCTGCCGAATTGGCGAAGATGCGGGTGGCTGGCCGCATGGTGGCCGAAATTCTGGCGATCCTTCGTCAAAAAGTTGTGCCGGGTGTGACCACCCATGAACTTGATCGCATCGCCGAGGTTGAATGTCGAAAACGCAAGGCGCTTCCAGCATTTAAAGGGTATGGGGGGTTTCCCTACACCATTTGTGCCTCGCCGAATGAGAAAGTTGTTCACGGCTTTCCCGACAAAAAGCCCTTGGTGGCCGGCGATATTCTAAGTATCGATTTTGGTGTTCTTTACGATGGCTTTTACGGTGACGCCGCATTTACCGAGCCGGTCGGTTCAATCGACGCTGAAACGCAACGCTTATTGACGGTTACTGAGGATTCACTCCAGTCTGCTATCGCGATGGCGGTGGTTGGTAACCGGCTCTCGGATATTTCACACGCGGTTCAGGCGCGGGTTGAGGCTGAGGGTTTCAGTGTTGTACGAGAGTTTGTCGGCCATGGTATCGGGCGTAAACTTCATGAATCGCCGCAGATTCCCAATTATGGTGTTCCGGGCCAGGGTGTCCGTTTGAAGCCAGGGATGACACTGGCAATCGAGCCGATGATCAATGTTGGCGTTCCAGGAGTGAAAGTTCTTGAGGACGGCTGGACGGCGGTTACCCAGGATGGCAAGCTTTCCTGTCATTTTGAGCATACGATAGCAATCACTGAAAATGGTCCAGAGATTCTCACTTCACTGTGAAATCCAGATCAAATTGAACATGTGACGGATCCCGCTTCCGGGATCGTAAGAAAAAGGAACAAGAGATATGAAAGTCCGCGCTTCGGTAAAGGCGATCTGCGATAAGTGCAAGATTGTCAAACGCAAGGGAATCGTCAGAGTGATCTGTGAAAATCCCAAGCACAAGCAGAGACAGGGATAGGAGGAACAGACATTGGCACGCATAGCTGGTATCGATTTGCCGAGGAACAAACGGATTGAGGTGGCTCTCACCTATATCTACGGAATCGGGCGCTCCTCATCCCAGAAAATCCTGGCGACAGCCGGGGTGGATATGAACACTCGTTCCGATGATTTGACTGAGTCGGAAGTCGCCAAGTTGCGCGAGATCATCGACCGTGAATGTCGTGTCGAAGGCGATCTGCGTCGTGAGTCGGCGATGAACATCAAGCGCCTGATGGATCTTGGCTGCTACCGTGGTCTCCGTCATCGTCGCGGGCTGCCGGTCCGTGGCCAGAAGACCAAAACGAACGCCCGTACCCGCAAAGGTCCGCGTAAGACCGTTGCCGGCAAGAAGAAATAGGTGGAGGAACCATGGCTAAGCCGGGTAAAAGAGTCAGAAAAAAGGTAGAAAAGAAAAACGTTGCCAATGGCATTGTCCACATTCAGGCGACGTTCAATAACACGATTGTCACGATTACTGATATCAGTGGCAACGTTATTTCCTGGGCGACTGCCGGTGGCCAGGGCTTTAAGGGGTCACGCAAGAGTACTCCTTTTGCAGCCTCCATTGCGGCCGAGTCGGCAGCCAAGAAAGCTCAGGAGCATGGCATGCGCAGTATTGAGGTGCGTGTCAATGGTCCCGGGTCTGGTCGTGAGTCGGCGCTGCGTGCGTTGCAGACCGCTGGCCTGACGGTCACCATGATCAAGGACGTCACCCCGGTTCCGCATAACGGATGCCGTCCGCCAAAACGCAGAAGAGTTTAAGCGAATAAAGGAGATCGACGTTGGCGAGATATACCGGTTCCGTCTGCCGTCAGTGCAGACGTGAAAACATGAAATTGTTTCTCAAGGGCGACCGCTGCCATACCGAAAAATGCGCTGTTGAGCGCCGTAACTACGCTCCGGGTCAGCATGGTCAGGGGCGGATCAAGGTTTCCGATTACGGGACCCAGTTGCGCGAAAAGCAGCGTGTCAAGCGTACTTACGGTCTGCTCGAGAAGCAGTTTCGTGACTACTTCTTTGAAGCGGATCGCCTGAAGGGCGTCACTGGCGAGAATCTTCTGGTTCTGCTTGAGCGTCGCCTCGACAGCATGGTCTTCCGTCTCGGTTTTGCGACCTCGCGCAATGAGTCGCGTCAACTGGTTCGGCACGGCCACTTCCGCGTCAATGGTCGCAAGGTGAATATCCCGTCCTACCAGGTCCGCCCGGGGGACGTCATTGAGGTGCGCGAGAAAAGTCGCGAGATCGCCCGTATCAATGAAGCCCTCGACGGCGTGATGCGGCGTGGCCTCCCTTCCTGGGTCGAGCTCGATCGTCCAGCCTTCAAAGGCACGATCAAGACTTTGCCGGTGCGTGCAGAAATGACCACGCCGGCGTTCCAGGAGCAGCTGATCGTCGAACTTTACTCCAAGTAAACAAGCCGACGGCGGTTTGCTGACGACTGCAACCTCAAACGGAGGATACGCATGTATAGAAACTGGAGAGAACTCATCAAGCCGAAGCGGCTCCAGGTCGATACCGATTCCCTGAGTGATACTTATGGGAAGTTTTACGCCGAGCCCTTCGAGCGCGGTTTCGGGACGACGTTGGGTAACGCATTGCGGCGGATTCTGCTCTCCTCCTTACAGGGGGCGGCAATTTCCTCGGTACGTATTAAGGACGTTCTGCACGAGTTCTCAACTGTGCACGGCGTGACCGAAGACGTCACCGACATCATCCTCAATCTTAAAGGGGTGCTGTTGCGTGTGCACGGTAATGACAGCCGTAACATCCGCATCGTTAAAAAAGGGGCCGGATTGATCACGGCCGGTGATATCGTCACCGATTCCCACGTTGAAGTTCTCAATCCCGAGCATCACATTGCCACCTGTGGTAAGGAGTGTGATCTGGAGATGGAGATGGTGGTGTCGACCGGTAAGGGATATGTCCCGGCCGATCGTAATCGTGATGAAAATGCGCCGATTGGCTCGATTCCGATTGATGCGATTTACACACCGATCAAGAAGGTCAACTTCATGGTGACGAATGCCCGCGTCGGGCAGATCACTGACTATGACAAGTTGACCATTGAGATGACCACTGACGGCAGTGTCCGCCCTGATGATGCTTTGGCCTATGCGGCAAAAATTCTCAAGGAGCAGATGCAGATCTTTATCAACTTCGATGAGAATATCGAGCCGCCTGATGCGACTCGTGATGAAGAGTCGAAGCGCATCAACGAGAACCTTTACCGTAGCGTCGAGGAACTCGAACTGTCGGTGCGTAGCGCCAACTGCTTGAAAAATGCCAACATTCGCCTCATTGGTGATCTGGTGCAAAGAAGCGAAGCGGAGATGCTCAAAACCCAGAATTTCGGTCGTAAGTCCCTGAATGAAATCAAGGACATCCTCTCCGACATGGGTTTGACTTTGGGTATGTCCATCGACAACTTTCCCGATCCTGAATATTTGAAAATGATCGAAAAGAGCGAAGAGAACATCTGATTCTGCTTCGTTCACGATAGAGTGTAGAAAGGAAAGCCTAAAATGCGTCACAATAATACGGGCAGACGGCTTGGCCGCAATTCCAGCCACCGCAAGGCGATGATGCGCAACATGGTGACCTCGTTGATTGACCACGAGAAAATCACCACGACTGACGCCCGCGCCAAGGAACTGCGCAAACTTGCCGAAAAGATGGTTACCCTGGGCAAACGCGGTACGCTGCATGCCCGCCGTCAGGCGCTGCAGGTGATTCAGGACAAGAAAGTTGTCGACAAGCTGTTTGAGCGCTTGGCTCCGCGCTTCAGCAAGCGTGAAGGTGGTTATACTCGCATTGTTAAGCTCGGTTTTCGTACCGGGGACAATGCGGCACTGTCGCTGATCGAATTTGTCGAAGAAGAGTTTACGGCAAAAGTTAAAGCGAAGAAGCCGGTGGCGGACAAAGCTGTTAAAGCAGCGCCTGCTCCAGTTGCAGTTGCTGAAGAGGCCGTTGCCGAAGAGGCCGTTGCCACGGATGAGGTCGCTGAGGTTGAAGAGGCTGCGCCGGCTGAAGAGGCTGCGCCCACTGAAAAGACCAAAGACGCAGAATAAGTAATAAACTTAGTTACAACAAAGAGGCGGCTTCCGTAGGGAGACCGCCTCTTTGTCGTTGTGCCCATATCCGAACAAAGCCGGTCATAACCATTGCTGCATAACTAAAAAGAGGTCAGCATTTAACATGCTGGCCTCTTTGCAGTTTCTGGTGGGCGTTCACAGGATCGAACTGTGGACCCCTGCCGTGTGAAGGCAGTGCTCTCCCGCTGAGCTAAACGCCCGAAAAGTGCGAGTGCGTTATATAGCAAGTCGACGTACGTCTGTCAAGAGAATCGCGCGCGTTTTCTCAGCTGTCGACTAACGCCTTGCGCAAAGAGTCGGGTAATGTTGTCGGACGACGCTCAGGGCCACCAAGAACGACATGCACGGTGCTCCCCTCAGCGAGCAGAACGGTGTCACGCAGGGCGCGATAGGAGAATTTAAGGGTCTTGCCTTTGGCCTGTTCCAGCGTGGTTTCGATGGTCACCAGGTCTTCGTAGTAAGCCGGAGCACGATAGCGTACCGATGCATCTGCGACGACGACAAAATAGCCGGATTTCTCAAAACGGGTGTAGTTCAGATCGATCTGCCGTAGATAGTCTGAGCGTCCTTCCTCAAACCAGACCAGATAGTTGGCATGGTGGACAATTCCCTGTGCATCGGTTTCGGCATAGCGGACGGTCAGTTGCAATTGTCTGGTTGTCGCCATCACGACATCTCCTTGAATGTGGTGTTAGTCGGCATCTCTGTTGTCGGATCCATTCTCGCTTGAGCGCATCTGTCGATGCAGGGAGACTGCGAGCCCACTGATGAGCAGAACACCTCCGCCAAGCAAAACCCAGAGGATGATCTTCTTCCAGGGTAAAGTGGCATTGATCGGCTCCAGTGGCTGTTCACCGCCGAGTGATAATTCCTGCCGCGACCAGGCCTGGCCCGGTGTTATTTGGTCATGCTTCAGATAATCGACAGGGAATCGGGCCGGACCGACTCGTTGGCTGCCGGCCGCAAGGAGAAAAGGCGGTTCACCCTGTGCCAGGAACAACACCCGGTCAGGTCGCCAGCCAAAATCGATTGAAGGAGGTGCTTGCAACCCGGCTTCACTCGGAGTGCACTCCAGTCGCCAGTTACGGTGGCGATTTCGGCTGACGGCAACGGTTGGAGAAGCAATTTCGCTGGTTCCGCGACCCAACCGATAAACCAGTCCACGCCAACGTGACTGCCAGGGTCCGACGGGTAACTCCGCAGACTCAAGCCGACACTCGGCGAGGGTGTTACTGACTGGCAACAGTAAACGGATCTCTTCTATTGGTAATGGTCCGGGGAGTTGAAATTCATAGGACCGGTTGTTGTCTGCTGTGGTCACTGCCCGAGCTGTGTAGTGTTGCAAGGGCAGCGAAATTTGCCGGGTGGTTTCGTAACTTAGATCGATAGAGGTCAGTTCAAGGGAGGCCAGAGCAGGCGGCCAGGTAAGGCGCAGGTAGCGCAGTGGTTGATGCGGTAAAACGACGCGATTTTGCTCCAGACGTTGGCCTTGAAACGAAAGACTGGCGATTGCAGCGGTCGTCAGGGGGGTCCAGTGCGTCAGATCGCTGCTGTTGTCGATGCGTACTTCACCGATGGCGTCGATATTTGTCGGCGCCCAGGACAAGGTCAAGGCCTTGGTTCGTCCGGTTTTTGCCGGCCCCGTGTCGACCAGCCAGCCAGAGGGATTGCCGTTTTTAGTAGGTTGATCGTCACGAGAGCGCAGGTCGACGATAGTGCCGCCGGCACCCCGCTCGATATGCAGGCTGAGGTCGCCGGGGAGTTCTCCGTCACTGGTGGCCGGTAGTGGAAAGAGCGTCAGGGTGCGGTGCTGGGTCGACGTATCGACGGCGACAGCCGGTTGTGGCCGCAGCTGGTGTGGAACAACAGCTGCCGAGGCGTTAAAGACCCGCAGATCGCCTAAATCGCTCCGAGTAATGACATGATAGGCGGCTGCGGGCAAATCGAGTTCATAAAAGGTTGCCTCCCGGTCGAGCTCGAGATGAAAACCGGTCGAGAAATCCTGTGGTGAGACAGCACTGGCGGCCGCCGGGAGAAGAAGACTCGCTACAAGTAGCCACCAGAAGGGTCGAAGATGATTCATGATGGGTCTCCTTCATCGCTGCGGTGTGGCGGCAATGGGGCCAGATAACCGACCAAAAGACAGAGCAGACCGACGCCGATAAAGGAGATGATCCGTTCGACGGTACTGGTGTTGGCCAGGTCAAAGGTAAACAGTTTGACAATGACCAGTGCAATCAGCGCGCTACCAATGAGCCAGATCGGACGCAACCCGCGCCGGGCGCCGGACCACATCACCAGCAGGGCGGTCACCGTCCAGAAAATAGAGAAGGTGGTCTGGGCCAGGTCAGAATTCACCATGCTGTGAAGATGAAAAGGGATTTTGCCGAGGTGGTGCAGGGCGCGGACGACAGCGGCGTTCAGCCACCAGAACAGGCTGCCGGCGCTGATAATGACCAGTGTAAACCGGTTCAGTCCCAGCGGTGACGTTTTCAGATGATTGTAAACCGTAAACAGCCAGATGCCGAGGACCGCAAGAACTCCGGCCTGAGCCAGATCAAGCGGGTTAAGCAGCGGGAGATACATCAGGGGCCAGGGGTCACCGCGGGATACAAGACTGGTTCCGAGGGCGCCAAGCCAGAGCAGAACAGCAATTGGGGCTGCAGCGATTTGCAGATAGGACTGCAGGTGGGAGCGCAGCGGCCAGATCGGAAGGTTTCGCAGCAGGCAGAGCGCGAGGAGAAACAGGGCCGGTACAATGCCGATCACCACAAATGGCCAGACACCGGCGCCATCAACGAGGTGGTCGGTCCACCAGGCGATCTCCCAGGTGACAAGACTCAGCAGTAGCCAGAAGGTGAGGATATGCAGCCAGCGGACCACCGTTGGCAATTGCGGTTCGCTCTGCTCATCCTGGTGGAGCAGGGAGAAGAGGATGGCAAAGGCGAGCGGCCAGGCAATGGCTCCTCCATATAGTGACGGGTGGCGGAAGGTGTGATCGATACAGAAGGCTAAAGCGCCATAGAGCGCTGGTGTCAGCCCGAAGTAGACCCGACGCAGGTGCGGCCAGTTTGCGCGGGATCCGCACAGGTAGGCGAGCAGGGAAGAGAGTGTGATAAAGGCGATCGCTACGGCAAACCGCTCACGACCGAGGACGTGAAGCTCGATTTCGTGCAGACCGTTGCCAAACCACCAGAGCAACCCCCAGGCAAAGGCGCCGAGGCTTTCGGCTGGGGCGCTGGCGAAGCGGTCGCGATGCCGGTGTAGGTAGTAGCCGCTGAACAGACCGGCAACGGCGATCAGCCCCGCACCGAGGAAGACGCCATTGATCACCGGCGTCAGGCTGGTCGGTTCGTGCATCGCATCGAGAAACGCGCCACCGGCCAGAATTTGCAACACCAGACCGGAGATCCGGGCCAGCCAACGTTGCTGACGAACGGCGATCCAGAGCAGGGCCGCCCCCTCCAGAGCCCAGGCCGCTGCTGTCCATCGACCATCAAGGGCCAGTGGGATGGCGACCGTACCAAAGACGACGCCGATGGCTATATAGGCGGAAGCCAGGGTGTGCCAGGCTCTGCCGGCGCGACGCACCAAAGCCGCAGCGAGCAGGGAGTAGAGCAGGCCAAGGGCGAGAGCGGACCAGGCCAGGCCGTACTCGTAGGGTTTGACCAGCCCGGCCTGGAGCGCGAAGCAAATGATGGGTGTGCCAAAGACCATGGACCCGTCAACGTAGCCTTGCCAGGCGGCCGTCTGGTTGCGGGCGAAGAGCAGGCCGATGACCAGATAGAAAACAAAGAACAGTAGCAGAAAGGCCTCTGTCGACCAGAACAGGTCGGGACGGTAAGAACCGAACCCCCAGGCGGTGCCGATCCCAAAGGTAAAGAGGAATCCGACCAGGTTGAGTTCGCGCCAGGAGCGATGCCAGGCGATGAGGACAATGCCGAGGTTGAGCAGGGCATAGTAAGAGAAGAGCATGATATGGCTGCCGCCACCGGTGGAGGTTAATACCGGGGCGAGGAAGCCGCCGATGATGCCGATCACCGCCAGCATCCGTGCATCCTGAAGTATGGCCAATGCGGCCGATGCGATGGACATGACCACCAGCAGGGCGAGGGCGAACCCGACCGGCAACAGCTGGTAAAGGCGCAGGGCGGCAAAGATGGTCAGGTAAAGGACACCGACCGCTCCGCCCTGGACAATCAGGGCGTACCCGGGGCGCGAAAGACGTAATCGCCAGCCGAATAGCAGCAGAGCAATGGCACTTGCCGCAACGCCGAGCAGGCGCAGCTCAATCGGGATGATGTTGCGCTCGGCAGAGTATTTCAGCAGAAAAGCGACACCGAAAAAGAGGACGATAACGCCGGCCCGGACAATCACGTTGCCACCGGTGAAATAACTCACGACAATCTGCCATAGATCGAAGGCCGGCTCCTTGTCACGAGATGCAGACGGGGCGGGTGTCGCCGGACGCGGCGGGGTTGTTGGTCGAGGAGCGGTTCCAGGTGAACCGGGCGTTAGCGCCGATGACGGGCGCAGCGGTTCAAAAATGAAATCATCTCCGGCTGTCGGCACCGGAGTGGACGCTTGTCGCAGTGTGGTGGTTACTGCTGCGGGTTGCGTCTGTGGTCGGGAGGCTGGCGGGGTGGCCGCTCGCTTTAATTCTTCCAGCGCCGCTTCGCTGCGCTCAAGCCTCTTCTCCAGCCGCTGGTCGCGCAGCCAGAGGACGGCGAGCAGACCGCCCCAGAGCAGCCAGGCGCCGAATTCGTGACGGTTAAAATAGAAAAAAGCTCCGGCCGCTGCACCGGCGGCGAGGATCAATACGGGCATCGTCGCACCCTCCTTGTCAAAAATACCAGCGCAGTAACGCCCCACCGCTGTCACCCATACTCCCGAACTCACTGCGCGGCAGTGAGGAACCGGGATAGGGCGGAGAGCCGTTGGCTACAGCATAAAACAGGTCAAGACTCAGGTTGCCGGTCAGCGAGCAGGTGATCTGCGGGCGTAAAAGACTCGAGTCGTCATCCAAATTCCAGATCAGCAGGGTGCTGAGTGTGACCAGCGGGTGCATCTCCCAACTCGGCGAGATCAGCAGATAATGCCGGCCGAGCAGGGAACTGAGCCCCTCCCTGAGTGGCGCAGACGCCACCACTTGCGGGTAACGTTGCGGGTCGCTGCTGCCGACGCCGTTGTAGAGCCCCTCAACCAACAGAACCAGACCGTTGTCGAAACGGTACCAGAATTCGATCCCTCCCTGCCAGAAATATTCATACAAATCGCCGCCAGGAGTATCGACATCCTGGCCGCGGTAAGCGGTTGCTTCAACCTTGACCCCGAGAGATTTAATATCACCGGCAAGCCCGACGCCCAACAAAGGGCGGTGACGCAAACTGCCGGTCAGGGCTAGGAGATCGACGTTGTTGAAGGTGTCGGCATAGGTAAGCAGATAGCTGTTTTCACGGGCGGTTTCGCCAAAGACGATGATGCCGTTGGTTTGACTGCCGCGATTTGTTGAAAAGATCGCACGCACAGCATCGACACCGGGGCGGACATCGGTGTCGAGAGCTTCGGGCGAGAAGGGGTTGATGACGTCGAGGGGCGACGCGATAACGATACGGCCGAAGCCGATCGCCTGACGCCCCATACTCCAGTCGAACGCACCGTGGCGGCCGCGGAGCAGCAGACGGTCGATCTGCAGGGTGTCGGCAAGATGTTCTGTCCCGCCCCAACTGCCTTCAAGATCGAAGTAACGACCGGATGATGTGGAGGGTAGTGGCGTTTGGAGTGGAGAACTTCGGTACAGGATCAGGTTGTCGAGGGCCAGCTCGAAGCGAAGACCCGGTTGCAGCTCGTGCTGCAGGTCGAGACGTTGCCCCGAGGCGGTGAAAGTGCTGTGTTCCCCTCCAGGTCCTGGTGGCGCGGCAGAGACGACCGAGAGGCTTTTCAGGTGCCCACTGACTTCAAAAGCCAGCACTGGACCGGCGCATGACAGACTGAACAACAGGACGCAAAGTCCGAATCGCCATCGCGGTCGCCGGTGACCCGGACGGTTACAGTGGTTGGCGCACATCATTTTCAAGTTGCCCGTCACGCAGACGGACAACACGTTTGGCGTGGGCAATCACTTGCGGATCGTGGGAACTGAACAGAAAGGTGACGCCCTCTTTTTCATTCAGTTCGCGCATCAGGTTCAGCAGCTCTGCTGCCGTATGGGAATCGAGGTTGGCCGTCGGCTCGTCGGCCAGGATCACGGCCGGTTTCGGGGCGATGGCGCGGGCAATGGCAACGCGCTGTTGCTGACCGCCGGAGAGCTCCCCCGGGCGCCGATTCTTGAGCTCGGCAATATCGAGACGCTCAAACAGCTCGTCGATGCGGGCCCGTCGCTCGGCCGGCGCGATCCCCTGCAACAGGAGGGTAAATTCGGCATTCTCCGCCGCCGTCAGAACCGGGATCAGGTTGTAGGACTGGAAGATGAAGCCGATACGATGCAGCCGGAAATCGGCCAACTGGCGCGAGGAGAGATCGTCGTAGTTGACGCCATCGACGGCAATAGCGCCTTCCGTTGGACGATCGAGGGCTCCGACCATATTGAGAATAGTGGTTTTGCCGCTGCCGGACGGACCGGCGAGAACGGCGAAATCCCCCGCCTTGATAAACAGGCTGAGTTCAGAGAGGGCGGCGATGTGCTGGCTGCCGCTGGTATAAATTTTGGTCACATTGCGCAGTGCGATAAGGGACATGCCGGTGTTTCTCCGTTAGCGGCGAGGTGTGAGCCGCGATTTTATGATGTCACTACAGCGGTATAAAACAAAAGCGTTCAAAACATAATTAAAAGTCAAACCCGATCATCACGAAGGAGACGAAGCACACGAAGAGAGGCAGACACCCTTGTTTTAACTTCGTGCTCTTCGTGCCCTTCGTGGTGAACAGCTCTTGCAGATTTTTTTGTCTTCAGCTATTGCGCATCGCCACCGCTGGCGCAGTGCGGGCCGCGCGGTTGGCCGGGTAGAAAGCGGCCAGCGCAGCGAGCAGCGGCATCAGAATCGCCATGCGTAGCATGTACTCGAAATCCCAGGTGGCGCGCAGGACCGGGTCGAAAATGACGCCACCGAACTCCATCGACTCGGGCAGAAAGCGGCGCAGGTCGATGCCGACATCGGTCAGGTACCAGGTCAGCAGGCTGCCGAGTGCGCTCCCGAGAAGCATGGCGATCAGGCCGAGCAGGAGCGCTTCGCACAACACCATGGCACGCAGACGCCAGGGGCTGGCTCCGAGGGCTAACAACAGGCCGAACTCCGGCAATCGTTCCATCACCGCCATCAGCAGGGTATTGACGACACCGATGCTGACAATGGCGACAATGACCAGAAAAATGAATTTTTGACTGGCATAGTCGAGCTTGATTGCATTGGCGAGGTTCGGCATCGCCGCATCCCAGGGGATCGCCTGAAGGTCACCCGGCGGCAACAGGGCGCGCACCCGTTGCAAGACGGCACCGCTCTCATCCGGACGATTGAGCATGATGGCGATTTCGTGCACGGCATCCGGACGCCCGGCGAGGAGGGCGGCACGTTGCCGTCCGACCATAACCAGTGATCTGTCGATATTGCGGATCCCCGATTCGACGGTGCCGCGGACAAACAGCAGTTCGCTGGCCAGTTCCCCGTCGGCGCCCTGGGCGGTGACGACAAACTTCTGACCGATTTCAAGGCGCAGTTCCTGCAACAGTCGACTGCCGATCAGCGCGTCGCGGCCATCGGCACTCGGCAGCAGGGCCGGCAGGTCGAGTCGACGCAATAGCGGGTTGACCAGCCCTTCGGCGGTCGGATCGATGCCGGTGAGCAGAATCCCCCGACTCTCCCGGCTCGATTGTGCCAGCGCCGGCAGGTAGAGTCGCTCGACCACCCCGTCGACGCCGGGAAGTGCCGCAATCTTTTGCGGCAGGTCTGCCGGCACAAAGGTGAGGCGGTCGTCGCGGCTGACGGCATAGTCGCCGCGGTAGATGGAGATATGGCCGGAACCGGCGCGAACGCCGTTGTCGATCATCTGCGCATAAACGCCAAAGGAGAGGTTGTGAAAGCCCTGCACCAGCATGAGGCTGAAACTCATGGCGATCAGGGTGATCAGGGTTCGACGGCGATTCCGCCAGAGATTGCGCCAGGCTAAAGTGAGCGTCATCATCAAGGTCAGTCCATCCTGATCGCGGCGACCGGTTGCAGCCGGGCGGCCCGTCGGGCCGGGAACACCCCGGCGATCAACGTGGTGAGCAGCAGCATCAATGTCGGGTCGAGCAGGTTGCGCAGCTCAAGGACGGTGTGCAGGCGTGGCGGCAGGGTGCCGCCGGCGTAGCTGATCGGTGTAATCCAGGCCGAGAGATCGAGTCCGTTATCGCGCATGAGCGCACACAGCACCAACCCACCGGCAACGCCGAGGCTGGCTCCGAGCAGCCCGAGCAGGATCGATTCAAGCAGCACCAACAGGCGAATGCGTCCCGGTCGCAGACCGATGGCCATCAGGATGCCGAATTCGCGGGTGCGCTCCATCACCGACATGAACAGGGTATTGAGGACGCCAAGGCCGGTGGCGAAATAGAGGATGACGCTGAAGATCATCCGACTGACATCAAAGGAGGCGATCGCTTCGCGCATCTGGGGCAGCAGGGTCCCCCAATCGACGATGCTCACCCCTTCGGGCAGCAGTGGGCGCAGGCGCGCGGCAGTTTCTGGTGCCGACATCGGATCGGCGATCGCCAGCGCCACCTCATGAACCTGCCCCGGCAGGGCCAGGGTGCGTTGCAGCCAGCCAAGCGGAACCAGCAGCAGGCCGTTATCATGCGCACTGTCACCGGTCTTGAAGATGCCGCGGACAATCAGCAGGTCGTTGCCGATGGAACCGTCGGCGGCCTGGGTGACAAAAACCAGCTCGGCGCCGGGTTTGACCCCGAGGCGTCGGGCCAGGGTTTCACCGATGATGGCGCCGCGGTCATCTCCATCGTTTAACGCTGAGCCGGCAACCAGCTGCCGTTGCAAACTGGTGACGCCGGCCTCCTGGCTCGGGTGGACGCCGAGCAGTTCCGCCGGGTAGCTGTTGTCGGTGTGGGAGATCAGGCCGTAGCCGCGCAGGCGGGGCGATAGTCCGGTCACCTGGTCGCTGTCTGCGAGCCTCTCAATAAGGGGGAGATCGGTTTCAGCCAGCGTGGTGTAGAGATCATGGTTCTCCTGATAATCGCCTTCGCTGATCACCAGGTGACCGTGATACTGCTCGGTCGCCGAAGCGAGGATATCGCGCAGCATACCGGAGAAGATACTCAGGGCGAGGATCAGCAGGGCGAGGGAGACGATCATGGCTGACAAGGTCAACAGCGAACGACGACCGTTGCGCCACAGATTTCGATATGCAAGAGAGAACAGCATGTAAGGGTCAGTTTTTCAGGTTGCGCAGGGAGAAGAAAGCAGCTTTGATCGAGATATCGAAGTCGATGGCATCGTAATGGATCACGGTCTGTTCATTTGGCTTGTCCAGCGGTTGCACTGTCATCCGCAACGGAATGACGCGTCCAGCGACGCGGGTGACCTCGTCAAAGACGATCTCCCGCACCGGGACCATTTTTTCGTCAAAATAGGTGACCCGACCCGGAACCTCTTGCGGCCGGATGATTTCATAGACCACCTTGCCCCAGATCACCGCTGCATCCGGTTTCGGCAGACAGGCAATGCGATACTGCTCCGGAGTCTCCTCGAGCAGCTCAAAGGTGTAGTCTTCATCGATGTGGTTGGCCTTGACCAGATCGTCGTTGGTGATGTGACTCCCCATCCAGGCCCCACCCATCATCGAGGGGGGGACCTTGATCACCCGATCGACCTTCGGCAGATAGTTCCAGACATTGCGCTCGACCTTGAGGGTTGCGACGCCCGCCTCTTTGGCCGGCGCCAGAATCCGTACCAGAAAATGCTCCCGCCCCAGCGACCACGACTCCATGGTCAGGGAGCGCTCCCAGTGCTCGGCGCGTACCTGCATGGTCATGACGGTCTTGGACGACAGGCCCATGTACTGTTGCTCAATTTTACGGATCAGTCCGCGCAGACCGGCGGCCGCTGCCAAGCTCGGCAGCAACAGAAAAATGATTAGAAAGGCGAACCGGGATGGACGACGCATGGGTCAAAAACCTCAAGGTATGAATGCCTGGGCATTATAGCCGGATGCGGTGGGTAATACTACAGCGAAGAGGGTTTTAGCCCTGCCGTTTTTCGGCGACGAAAAGGCGCGGCGCCGTCGGGCAGTTGCCGACCTCGATCCGTAACACATCCCACTCGTCACGCTTAAGGGATCCAAACCAGGCCTCAACCGCCGCTGATTCCTGCTCTCCACCGACGTGTCCCGGATAGGCGACGACCGCCAGGCGTCCGCCGCTGGCAAGTCGTGCGGCGACCTGGTCGAGGGCGCGCAGGGTGGTCGATTCTTGAGTCAGGGTCCGATGGTCGCTCCCCGGCAGGTAGCCGAGGTTGGCGATCACCGCCTTGGGTGCCCCGGGCAGAAAGAAGGCGCAGTCTTCGTGCCCGGCGGCGATGAGGTAGACGCCGGGTGCCGGTTGCCCTCGAGCCGGTTCCATCCCGTGATAGACCTCTATCCCGGCCTGTTGCAGGCGGGTGGCCGTGCTGTCCAGCGCAACGGTGTCGATATCGAAGGCCAACACGCAGCCGTGCGGGGCGACGGAGCGGTACAGAAACAGGGTGTCGTGGCCGTTGCCGGCGGTGAGGTCTACGGCCAGGTCGCCGGCCTGCAGCACGTCAGCGAGCAGGTTCTGGGCCAGGGGGACGATGCGGGTCAGACGGGTCATGATGTGAGGTCAGCGGTAGCGGATGATGCGGGCTTTTTCGAGGGTGACCAGACCGCTGCCGATGAGCCCGTCAAGCTTGGGGAGCACGGCGTCGATGTTTTCTGCGGTGTCGACCACTTCGATCACCACCGGCAGGTCGGCAGCCAGGCGCAGGTAGCGATCGGAGTGCAGGGCGCTGCCGACACCAAACCCGGCGGCCCCTTTAAGCACAGTCGCTCCGGCCAGGCCTTCAGCGAGAAACAGTTCCAGCAGCACCTCCATTAAAGGGCGGCGACCAGACCGGTCGTTCTCACCGATAAAGATGCGCATCAGGGTCTGCTCTTCCACGTTGTAGGTCATAAGCTCTCCCTTTGCCAAGTGATGCAATACCGTTTCCGCTCAATTCTAGCAGATAAAAGATGTTTGGGATTCTGCGGTATTTACGTCGATTGGTACAGGCTTTTTTCAAAGCCCGCCTACAAGTAGAGTTTGAAGATTACAGCCGGTCGATCCAGGACAGGGCGTCCTTAACCGAGGTCTGGTCGAATTTGAAGCGGAAGTTCAGGTAGGGGCCCTGGGCCGTGTAGTTGCCCTGGGCGAAATCGTCGTCACGATAACCGGTGACGTTGTAGCCGAGGCTGACCCAGAGATTTTCCGCCGGATTGTAGCCGACCGAGCCCCCACTGCGCCAGTCGATTTGGCCGATCTCCCAGGTGTGCAGGGCTCCACCGTGCACGCCGACATCCCATTTCTGACCAAGGTCGCGCCGGTATTCGGCCGAGAGCAGATCGGTGTAGCCGCTCCAGGTCTGATCAAGCAGGTCCTCGCTGACAAATTTGCAACCATACTGGAACGATAACTGATTGATCCGGTCCGGCTTGTAGTTGGCGTGTAGGTTGTTGATCACGCGCCAGCTGCGCGAGCCGCCGCTGCCACCGGTCTGTTCACTATGGGTATCGAGCCGATCAAGGAGAATCCAGCGGCTGCGGTCGGGACGCCAGACTCCGCTGAGGCTGATCTCGACATTGTTTGAATTGCCGCCGGCACGCTCCGAACGGTACAGGGTGGTGCGAGCGCCGAGACCGACTCCGGGCTGGATCCGGCCGGTGATGCCACTGGCGAGCCCGTAGCGGTCTTCGCTGTCAGAGGTACGGAATTCTGCGCGATTCCACCATTTCCAGTTTTCGCCTTCGGTCGCGCCACCGAGGGCCAGGGCGGTAAAGTCATCGTCCGCGGCGGCTCCCGGAACGGCCGGATTGTAGCGGTCGGTGCTGTTGCTCAAGGCCTGGGCCCGATCGAAGGAGAAATCGAGGGTCCAGCGTTTGACCTGCCATGATTGCTGCAGACCAAACAGGGCAAGGAGACGGCTGCTGTTGTCGTCATTGACGGTACGTTGTACCGAGCTGTCGATGCGTCCGCCCTGCCAGGGGGTGGAACGCA
The DNA here is from genome assembly GCA_002345625.1 of Desulfuromonadaceae bacterium UBA2294. Taxonomy (GTDB): domain Bacteria; phylum Desulfobacterota; class Desulfuromonadia; order Desulfuromonadales; family UBA2294; genus UBA2294. Next base: position 28,186 of record DDWE01000026.1, read on the forward strand.
GACCGAGACGACTGCTGTTGCCGCCGCCGGAATCGCTGTGGATAAACTCCTGCTCACCGTAGATCGACAGCGGCTGCATCACTTTGAATTCAGCGCCGAGCAGGGTGCGCGTCGGGTAATCGACGTTTTCGTTGTTGCCGATCGCCTGCTCGTGGCGTGCCTGGAGGTTCAGGCGGCGCAGCGGCTGCCATTCGCTGCCAGCAAAGACCTGGTTGGAAGGGAGGTGACTGCCATCGGCCAGTCGGTCTTCGGCGCGGCGCGCACCAACGCGCAGGTTGGATTTGGCCTGTTGCAGGGTGACGGCCCCCTCAATGACATTGCGCCAGGCGTTGGTGTCAATGCGCTCTTCGCGGCTGATCAGACCCTCAACCCCGAGCTGTTTGTTCAATTGATAATCGGCCTGGGCGCCGATTTTGCGCGTCGAATCTTCACCGGCGCTGGTTTGGCCGAGCCCGAAACCGCTCTCTTGTTCGCGCCACCAGACCTGACTGTTGAACCGGTTGGAAGAGTGCTTGAGTTCGGTCAGCCAGGCGGTGGCGTTGTTGTCAACACCGAGATTGCGATTTTCTGTTCTGGCCAGTTCGGCCCGCAGGACAGTGGCGTCAGTCAGGTTCAGCGTGACGTCGCTGCCGTAGAGACTCCCTTTCTTGCTGCCGAGCTCTTCACGCACGTAGGTGGCACCGATTTCGGCACGATTGCCCAGTCGGGTGGCGGCGCGGCCACCATAGGTCATGGCACTTTCACTGCCACTGGGGACTTCGTAATCGACGACAATAAAGATCGGGTTGAAGTCGGCATCGCGGCTTGGGACCGGAGCCTTGAAAAACAGGGTGCCGCTGTAGGGGTCGAGGTCGTAGTCGACGTATCGGGTCAACGGGCGCTGCAGCAGGACAACGTCGCTGCGGAAGCGATCACGGGTCTCCAACATCAGCTTGTCGGAGTTTTCAACGATCAATGTATGGCTCAGGCGGTAAAGGCCGGAGGTGCCATCCCCCTGAATTTCATCGCGGACGAAGGCCTGGCCGGTGTCGCTGGCAAAGGCAACAGCGTCGCCTTGCTTGCCGTGCCACTCGGTCTTCACCCCGGTTAAACTGCGGCTGTAGCGCGAGAGCTCGGTGACGGTCAGGCCGGTGTCGAAGTCGCCGAACAGCGCATAGAACTGATCGCGTTCGATCTTTAAAAACAGGTTGCGGCTGGTGCTGGCGTCGTTGTGTTGAACACTGGCGTCACCGTAGAGCAGGTAGTAGCGGTTCGGGTCGATATCGTCGTGCAGGCTGCGCCCCTCGCGGTTTGGCCGGGCGCTGTCGTAAGCGGCGGTGACCAGCCATTTCCCCTGTACTTTCCCCTTGGCGTAGAAGGCGACGCGACCATCGTTGTAGAGATCCTCCTCCACATCGGCGGCCGATTCCATGTTGCCGCTGATGGTGTTGTAGCCGACCGTCCCTTCTGCCAGGCCGACCAGGATCCAGTCCTTACGCTGCTCGCCGCCGACATCAACCGTCAAGTCGATGGTCTGGTCGACATAGACCAGTTGACTCTGATAACGCCCGCTGGCCATCACCGGCGCGAAGCGGACAATCCCATCCTCGCCGACATCGATGGTCGAGGCCGATTCTGGTTGGTCAAAAGCACCGACCTGGTTACGCCAGGGACGCAGATCACCGCCATGGATTTCAACCGTGAACGGGGTGGCCAGAACCGATCCCTGTTCGTCCAGTGCCTGCAAACGGATCTGCAGCGGTGTGCGCCCGTCGGCGACATTCCCGGCGACATCAGCAACGACCAGACTGGCGATGCCGCCGGTGCGCAGCAGTTTAATCGTCTGCTCGAAACGGGGATTGCCAAACGGATCGATCCCCTGCAGCACCAGATTGTGTGCTCCCGGGGCGCCGAGATCGACGCCGATGTAGGTGTAGGTTGTCTGGCCGCTCTCGCTATCGGCGAGGGTCGCACCGATTTTTCCGGGCGCAATCTCTACCGTATCGAGCAGCAGGCGCGGCTTCAGTGTGCTGTCGAGGCGGACGCCGATAGCGCTGATCGGCTGTGCCAGCGTACTGCCGTCGGCCGGATAGAGGATACCAGGTGACAACGCCGACGCCTTCGCTGCAGCCGGTTGCGGCCGGACCGATGCGGTTATGGATTGTGCCGGACCGGCATCGGCGGCCATCTGGTCGAGGGCCGGATCGACCACCACCCGGTGTAATACGCGCAGATCGGTGCGGCGGTTTTTCGCCATGCCATCCACGGTGGTGTTGCTGGCGATCGGTTCAGCGGCGGCCATGCCGCGCACGACAATCTGCTCGGCAGAAAGCGGCAGGGCGGCGGCCAGTGACTTGGCAACAGCTTCGGCGCGGGCGGTGGACAGCTCGCCATTGTCACGATAGGCGATCCCCTCCCGCCAGCGGATGCTGCGCGCATCGGTGTGGCCGACGACGACAATCTTGATCAGATCGAGTTTTTGCAGCTCGGCGACAATGGCATCAACTGCACGCAAATCTTCTGTGCTGAGTGTGGCTTCCAGGGTCGCAAAACGGGGCTGGAGCAGCAACTCCTGTACCTCGCGGCGTTCGCTGCGGGAAATCCAGACCAGAGAGCTCTCCGCTGCGGGAGTCACCAGGTCCTTGTCGGTACGCGTATCGAAAACCAGATGGGCGCTGGCCGGCATCTCTGTGGTTTCGGCGCTACTGTCGATCAGGGTGCGGAAACGGACTGTCTCCTGCCAGTCGCCGCTGCGTTCAGGCAGTGCGAAGATCAGGGTCTTGCCGTCGTGTTGCGGATCGGCGAGTGCCTCGCCAGACAGTTCACTGCTGCCGGGGAGATACTCCACCGCTGCCGGAAGCTCGACCTGCAGACGACGATTGAACAGCGGAATCTCGCGGCCGGAAAGGTTAACGGTGTAGGTCGCGGCAGAACCGGTCCCAAATTCATTGTCCAGGGCAATGGTCACCTCACCGTTGATCGGTTTGCGTGCCAGGTGAAAATCGACCCGCCACAGCGCCCCCTGCTGCACATCAATAAATCGGGATTCGGGGCGGCCGGCAGAGCGGCTGTCGTTTTCGCAGTCGAGGATTTCATACCCGACCGGGATGGTTTCCGTGTCGAGTTGCACCACGTGGCTGCCGGGTTGTACCGAAACAAAATGGTAACGGCCGGTATCGTCGGTGACGACGTTGCTGCCATCTTCCAGGTAGATACGGATGCCGCCAAGTCCGGAGAGGGTGGTCTCATCGGCGTCGCAGTCGCCATCAAAGACCCGGCCGATGAGGAACGATTCGCTGCGGAACAGATCTTCAATCACTTCGACCCCGGCACGTCCTTCATTAGAAATAATCGCCGGCAGGACGGTTGAGGCAGCACGGGCCCGGTTGATCGCCTGCCCGGGCTTTGCCCCGGCTCCGACCGCGACCGCGTAACGGATAACGGCCGTGGCACCGGCAGCAAGGTCGCCGACGGTGAAGGTCAGGCTGCGGCCATCAGCGGAGAGGACTGGCGTCAGTGGGGTGCCGGTACTGCTACGGGCCGAGCCGTCACGATAGCTAAAACCGAACGGGAGGCGGTCGGTGATCGTCACGGCCGGGACGACAGCGGTGTCGGTGTTGGTGACGCTGACGCTGTAGGCGAGGGTTTCGCCGATACCGATGCTGCTGCGGTCGGCACTCTTTTGCAACCAGAGGATGCCAGCGGTGGCGGTCGGATCGAGCGGGACATCGATCCGGATCGCCGGACCGGGGCTGATGGTGAAGACGCCGCCGTAGGAGTCGGGTGCCAGCACGACATAGCCGCCGGCCGGCGCCGGGTTGGTGGACGGGAAGTTGTAGCTGGCCAGCGGCGTGATCTTCAGACTGTAATCCCCGGCTGGAATCAGCGGAAAGCGGTAGCCGCCGGGAGGGAAGTTGTATGTAACCGTACCGATGGTGAAACTGCTGCCGGTGATGACATGGCCGGGGAATGCGACCCCGTCGTCGCCGACAACAGTGGTTGCCTCGACGCCGGTGGCGTTGTCGATGAGGGTCACTTCAACCCCATCGACCGGTGTGCCGGTAAAACTGTCGAAGACTGTCCCGTAGGGGTCGACCAGAGCCTCGTCGCTGCTGCCATCGCCGTTGATCGGGTCGCGGTAGTCGACGGTGAGAGTGTCGTCGATGGCACTGTACAACTGACCGTCGAAGCCGACCGCTGCGGCCGGGGCCAGTGGCAGCGAACCGAGGAAGACGCCGGTATCGGGACCGGTTTCGGTCAGGCGCAGATACTCAAAATCGCCGGTCATCGTGCTGCGGATGGTCAGCTCAATGGTGTCGACCAGTATGGCGTCGAGATTGCGATCGCTATCGCTGAGGCGGATGACCACCAGCTCGCTGCCGGAAAAGATTGTCCCCGGAGTCAGGTCGCCGGGGTCGGGCGTCGGCAGAATGGTGCTGAAGACGCCGGTGCTGGCGCCATCGCTGCTGAAGCTGGTGGCCGGTACCGTGGTGCCGGCGGGGTTGGCGGCGTAACGGAGCAGCTCAACGACGCCGGGAGTCGGTAGCGGGACCGTCGCCGTGCTGACCGTGTTGGACAGAATGACAAGGGAGTAGCCAAAAGCATCGAAGTTGAGCTGAGCGGTGTTGTCGATGCTGGCACCGGCCGGCGGAGCGGCGGTTGCCACATTCGGCAGCAGGGCCATGGTCAGCAGGAGTAAACAGGCCAGCTTCTGACCGCGACGCACCAGAGTGTTGATGGTCGCGGACACAAGCCGACCGTTCAGCCGGCTGCTTGCGCAGCCGACTGAACCGGTCGAGAGGTGAACCAATAATCCGGTCATCCAGGCACAGCTCTCCCGGCGCCCGGCCGCAAGAACGCTGCGGAGGCGAAGGAGTTGTGCCCGGATTGTGCTCAGACGAAACAGCATGAGCGAACCAGATCGGTTAAGGGTTGGCGTGTATTGCGCCAGCCGGGTTAAGTGTGACTAGTCGACGGTTACTTCAAAGGTGATTGTGGCAAATGACCCGGCAGCGATGGTGCCGACATTGACGCCACCCGTGCTGTCCCCTACCAGCGCACCATTCAGGCGAGTTGTACCAGGTGTCAGTGTGGTGTAGATCGGTGCCGTATCAGTCACCACAACGTTGCTCAGATCCGTCGCCTCATTGTTGGTGATGGTCAAGGTGTAGGTGATGGTGTCCCCCGGTTTGGCGGTGAGGGTGCTGGCTGCTTTGGCAAAGGACACGTTCAGTGAATTGATGGTAGTGATGACCTGGTTGCCGACGGCCAGTGAGGTGCTGTAGTCGACGGTGGCGCCGCCAGAGTCGGTACCTGTGGTGGTGAAGGTGACGTTCGTGGTGTAAGTTCCAGTGGTCTCCCCGACATTCAGGGTGCCGGTGTCCTGATCCATGGTCAGGGAGCCGTACTCACCGATAGGGTCAGCGGCGGCGGCGGTGCTGGCAGCGACGCCGTGGGCGGTGATGTCGTCAACCAGCTGAATGGTGGTCGTGACTTCCGGCGTACCGGTTGTCTGGGCGGTGCCGGCCGTGATGGTGCCGACGGTGTAGGCGTTGCCGTTGAGGATTACGGTTTCGGTGCCGGCAAGACCAGTCTCGGCCCCGGCGGGCAGGCAGACTTCGTCTGCCCCTGCAACAACGCCCTGGCAAGCGACAACGATGCCGCCCCAAAGAGTGATGTTGTCGATGGTGAAGGTCTCAACCGAGTCGGTAGCTATGGTTGCAGAATTGGTCGAATTGATGGCCGTTACCGTGTAGGTGTCAGGACCGTTGCTGTTGGAGGTGATGGTGTAAACGTAGCTGACGGAACCGCCGACGGTTGTCGACCGGGTCAGTGGGGTGACGCTGATCGTCGGAGCTGCAGCCAGAGTGTCGACGGTGACCGTGGTGCCGTTCGAGGTTTGATTGATGCCGGTCGCTGCAAGAAAGTCGTAGGTGACCGAGGCTTCGTTGAAAATGGTGGCGCCGGCGCTGACCGCTGCTTGAGCAGCAGAAGGGAGCAATACGCTGGTGATCGCCAACAGGGCGAGGCCGAACAGAGTGTTGCGGCCACTACGGAAAAAACGGGTTCGTTGCTGATTCATGATGGATCTCCTTTTGTTACGGTTGATGTTCTTGTTCTCGGTTAGATGACGTTGCTTCAAGTTGCATTGGTCAATTAGGTCAGTCTGCATGGCAAATTCTCCAGCGCTCCGGCGGCTTGCCATGACGCCACCATCGGCGTCTTCCTGGCAGTGGCCCGGCCCGCTCATGGCGGGTGGCAAGGTTGCGTTGTTGATGGGTGTGCAAAAAGGAAGGGTTCATGGCGTTCTCCTTTGATTATGAGTGATCGAAAAAAGGGTATCGGTTTATTTAACCCGGACCTTGAACCCCAACTCGCCCTTGCTGCCGGCGGGGATGGTCTTCAGGTTCCAGCGAATGGTCGTGATATCAGCCGCCGTTGCCGGGCGCGGTTTTCCGGTTCCGGCATCGGTAATCTTCAGGTCGACGAGCGGAGCGAAGGTGGCCCCGCCATCGATGGAAAAATCGATGCTGGCGCCGTCGCCGGTGGCGCTGCCGTCGATATAAACGGTCAGGTCGGGCACTTTGTTTTTAAAGGCCAGATTGGTTGCCGGTGCGCTGGCGGTGTTGGCGTAATTCAGGGTGTAGATCAGCTCAGTCCCCGGTTCCGCGGCTTCGGCCGGGACCCGCTTGGTGACCGGAGTACCGTTTTCCATGACGACAATCTCTTTTTCGGCCTTAACGGTCAGGGTGATGGGTTGTTCGTCGGCGGCAAATGCCGGTAGGGCGAAGGCCAGAAACAGCAGGGTGACAATAAGGTAGCGGTACATGGTTTGATCTCCTTTTTGGTTTAGCGGACCTGAACCTGGAACTGTAGATAAAAACGGCTGCCGGGGGCCATCGATCCGGTCAGCGGCTGGCGCCAGTTGGTGACATTGCCATCGGTCCCGGCCGGAGCGCCGCCATTACCGGAGGCCGGGGTGTAGCCGAACGTGGTATCGCCTGTCTGGGAGAAAAGGGGTGTGCCAAGTGCCAATCCAGAGGCCGGTGCCCCTTCGACAAAGTTGATATGGACACCGGGGGCGTAGGTGTCGGTCGCCAGATAAAGGTACGGGCTCAGGTAGTCATCGATGTAGATATTGGTCGCCGGAGCGCTGCCGGAATGGTCAACCTGAATCCAGTAAGTGAAATTTTCACCCGGTTTGGCGCTGCCGGACGTTGACCACTTGATAATGCTCAAAGGTGGTGTCGGCGATGCGACGGCGAATGAACTGAGGCCGTAGTCGCTGATCGCCCCTTCCGTCCCCTCGTCGGCATCGGTGCGAATGGTCCAGTTGCCGGAGGCTGCGTCAGCCGGCAGGGTGTAGATGTACTCAAAAGTTTTGGTTGCTGCACCGGAGTCAGCGTACAGGCTCATCGGTAGGTCGTTGACTTGCACGACCCCGAGGGCATCGGTCAGGGTGAGTCGGGCAGCGCTGATGTCATAACTGCCAAAGGGGTCGGAGACCGTGCTACGGATGTGGACCTCGGTCCCCGGAGCGACCGGCTGCGCCAGTGGTGCTCCGAGCGCATCAAAGAGAGCAAAGCTCTCGACATTGATGACCGTGGCGCTGTTGAGCTCGATGCGTGAGGTGTCGTTCGGGGTGATGGTTGCGTTGAATGGATGCAGCCAGACCTCTCGGTTAGACGTGTTGGCAACGACCAACTCGATCACCGCCCCCTGGGGAATGGATGTTGCCGGCATAGTGAACGAAAACGGATAGGTTTGCGGTGCCCCATTGGTCAGCGTTTGGCTGACGGTTTGTGTGTCAAGGTCGACAGTGGTGGCACCGAGACGGTAGCGCAGGGTCAGGTCCAGCGAGACAGTGCGGTTGCGGTTGCTCTGAACGCGCATCTGCAGGGCGAGCGCGTAGTCGGCATTCAGATTTAGAATTGTCTGCAGTGCCGGACTCAAGGTCATGGTTGCGGTGGTTCCACTGGTCATCCGATAGTAGTTGATCGTGTTGCTCGAAGGGGTGCGGCTCAAATCCCCGGTCAGGCCGTTGCCGGTTGTCGGTGCCTGCACATAGAGCTGCTTGAGTCCGGATCCCGGAAGGGAGGCGCCGGCGATGATCAGGGTCGGTGCGGTCAGGGACGCCCCCGGTCCACCGGGGTTGATCACGGTGGCGCTGTTGGCAATGGGGCTGCCATTGGCGCCACTGACTTTGACCGTGTAGGTGATGGTGACAGTGTTTTTGGCCGGGACCGTAATTCCGCCAATATCGAGGAACCCGGTGCCGTTGGCGCCAGTGCCGGAGTAGGTGGAGTTGTTTATCCCGCCGCCGGTGCCGGTGACCGTAAAAGCGGTGATGTTTCCGGGGATGTCATCGGTGACCTGTACATTGCTGGCCGCAATCCCGCCGGTCTCCTTCAGGGTGATGATGTAGCGCAGGATGTCGTCAAATTCGACATCGCCGCCGTTCTCATCAACGACGGTTTTGGTCGAAGTGGAGAGGTCGGGTTGCATAATGGTGAGTGTATAGTCCTCAACCTCGCCGTTGGTGGCAGAGCCACCGGGGGTGGCGGTGGTGACAAAGGGATCGGTGGTCAGCCGAAAGCGTGCGTAGGTGGTGCCGCCGGCAAGACCTGAGAGTCCGCTCCAGTTCAGAGTGGCTGTGCCGTTGGTGGTGCCGGTGGCGACATTGACCGAGACGCCTTCCGCCGTTTCGAAGGATCCGTTGCCATTAAAATCGATCCAGCCGACCAGATGGGCGAGGGAGCCGGTGGTGTTGTTCACCGTGACATCAACGGAATAGGTTGTGGAACTGGTGGCCAGAGCCGGAAAGGAGGCGATGCCATCCTCGTCATCACTGCCGGTGAGGTCGTCGCCATCGGCGGATGTGGTTGGCTGACCGGTCACTTCGTCATCGGGCAGGTTGGTGCCGAGGAAGATCTGATTACTGATACCGTGCCGCGGTCCGCCGCTTGAGGTCAGGGTGCGGTAGCTTTCGGGGGCGTCTCCGAAGTCGAAGCCCGGCAGGGTGCCGGAGCTGAAGATCAGGTGGAAAAAGACTGCGGAGTCCCAGTTGCGGTCGCCGGCATCGGCAATGGCTGCCTTGACATGATAGGTGGCGCCGGGGACGACGCTGATCGGCTGGTAGATGTAGTTGGTCCAGCCGTCGAGCTCGAGGTTGCTGTTGGTCGTGGCGACAGTGTTGTTGCCGCCGGCGGTATTGCCGTTGCTGTTGTCGGTGTAGTAGGCGGTGTTGGTGAGGCTGCCACAGTTGCCGATGTTGCCATATTGACCGACGAGACCGGTGTTGACCCAATTGATGGACGTCAGGTCGCCACCCGGGGTCTTGGCAAAGTTTTCGGCGTTGTTCGAGTAGGGGCCATTGATGCCGGGGCCGCTGACAAAAATTCCGGTAACATCGTTGAAGGCGGTGCAGACATATTCGGGGAATTCATCCGAGCCAAACTGGAAGGGGATGGTCATGATCGATTGACTCGGGACAATGTCAAATTCGATGGCGATATATTCGCCGTTGGCTGTCTGTCCCTCGAGGGCGATCATGTCCGGGTCGGTGACGTTTCCGCAGAGGGCGTTTGTCCAGCCTGATTGATTGTTTGGTGAGACCAGAGGGTCTGTTGGTTTGAGCGGGCCGGTGCCGAGAACCACGCCGCTGGCATCACCGAGGACCGGGCCGGGGCCGGTCGGGGTTGTCCCCTGGCTGAACAGCCCAACCGCCTGCGTACGGTTGGCGCAACCGTTGTTTGTGATGACCAGATTGCTGATGGTCACCCCGGCCCCTTGCAGGGCGGCCGTAATCTGCGCCGTGGTGACGCCGTCATTAGCGACAGTGTTGACGACGATAGCGTGACTGAACGATGGGGGAAGGGAAAAAAGCAAAAACAGTAAAACAAGGGACTTCTGCGCAAGGCAATTAAAGCGAAAAAGGCCAGAAACCTTAAACAGCCGGGCTGTGAAAAGGCGCAAGATTGTCACATGAAGCGCGCTAAATTGTCGATGATACGGCAAAAAGTGCATGGTTCCTCGTCGGAATCACCTGGTTTTTGCCGATACAGGGTATCGATTTTGCTCAGAGGAGTTTGGGAGATGACTCTACCGAGAAAAAATACCCCCGTTCTTCGGCGACCAGGCTGTCCGAAATCATTAATGATTCCGGACCCTTGGCTCTGCGTCCCCGGGTTGCCCCGGGTTTGCTCTTGTCGGAAGGAGGCCCGTTTTCCTGGTGAGCCGTCCTGGAAATTTATTCAACTGCTGAATATTGAAGCGTTTTTAGCTTTTCGCAAATATTACTGTGTTGGTAATATAAAGCAAGAAATGTGCCGTTAAAGAGGTTTGGGTCAGGAATGCAGCGTGCGTAGCAGGGCGGCAAGGGTGGCGGCTTCGGTTTTAGGGGATAAGTCGGGGCGGGGGGCGGTGGCCAGACGTTGTCTCTGCTCCGGGTCGTTGATCAGTCCTTCTGCCTGACGCAAAAACTCACTGGAATCGCTGTAGAGCAGCCCGTTGCCGCCGGCATCGATGATGGCGGCATTGCCCGGAATATCGTGAGCGAGAATCGCTCGGCCGACGGCGAGGGCTTCGAGCAGGGCGCCGGGGAGCCCTTCGCTTCGCGAATGATTGAGCACGACATCGGCAGCGGCGAGGGCGGCCGGCATTGCTCCTGACGGGATCACGCCGAGCCAGGACGCCCAAGGGCGTTGAGTGACGGCAGCCAGGAATGCGGCGCCATAAACGGGGTCGAGGACCGGACCGCAAAAAGCGAGGCGAAACTCTTTGTGTCGGGCGGCAAGAGGGTCGCAGAGCCAGAGCAGGTCAAAATTGGCCTTAATCGGCCGAATTCCGGCCGGGTGCAGGAACAGAATGGCATCGGCAGGAATCTGGTGCTGCTCTCGCAACAGGTACGGGGTGGTGCCGAGTTGCACCGCAGGGGGGAGGTGATGGACCTTGTTGCCCCAGGTCGCGATCAGATTAGCGGCAGTGAGGTGGTTCTGGGTCAGCAGCAGGTCGGCGGATTCAAGCACGGCGCGGATGACTGGCCCCTGTTCGGAATCGTCGAGGCCGCCATGGATGTCGGTGCCGGTTAACAGAACTGCCGCCGGTAGCGGCAACTCATCGCGGCTGCGCAGCCAGGCACGTCCGGTACGCCAGGCATGCAGCAGCAATACGGCGTCGGGGCATAACGTCTTGCAGGCTTGCCGGTATGCGGGCAGGGGGTCGACGTCCGGCAGCAACGCCAGCTCCGAGAAAAGACCAAACTCGGCAAGCCCGGCCTGCAGGCGCCGGGCGGTGACGAGATTGCCGGTTGCTTCCGATTGGTCAGGGACGGTAATCAGCAGGCGCATTGTAAATCACCAAAAGAGATCAGCTCGATGCCGCGTGCGCGAACTAGCGCTGCCACCGTCGGAGCGGACAGCGCGGCGAGCTCGGTTTCGCGCGCCAAAGTGGCAAAGGGATGGGTCAGGTCACGATAGCCGGGATGGACCATCAACTCCCAGTCGCCAGGCTGGAGCTGTGTGAGCAGGGCCAGCAGTTGCGTTTCGTTGAGTTGATTAAGCAGCGACATGCCGTACAGACCCTGCGGAGTTATGATGTCAGCTTTGTGCAGCGTTTTGGTCAAAGATGGTGCCCGTTGCCGATAAAGAGCCAGTTCGCCACTGAGTTCCAGCGGGGCGTCATCGTTTTGATCCAACGGTAGTGGCAGTCGTGCCCGTCTGATGCCGCAGGTCTGGGCCGCTGTGCAGAAGGCCTCCGCAACCGGTGTAAACAACGCACAATGCTGATGGGTGTCAAGATGGTCAGGGGTGACTCCGACTGTGCAGGCCCGGTCGATCTGGGCCAGAAACTCACGGGTCAAAGTTGATGTTTCGATGTGGCCTGTTTCGAAACTACGCCGGGCAGCGGTTTTGCCAAGAAAGCGTCCGGAATCGTCGGTCAGTCCGGGGATCGGGCCGCTCAGTGCAGTTCCTTCAGACAGGTTGAGGTGAATACCAAGGGGTAGCCCCTCGGCGGCGGCGTGCTGTGCCGCTTCACGCCAGGTCGGTCCGGTGGTCAGCAGTGAGGCACTGGTGACAACGCCACGTGCAAACGCGGCAAAGATGCCTCGATCGGTGGCGGCTCCGTTGCCGAGGTCGTCGGCATTGACAATCAGACGGGCTGGCGGCATCACAAGTCCTGTGTTAAGTGTTGCTAAAAGGTACGTTGCCTGATGATTCGCAGCAAGTAAAAACTGGAGGATAAAGAGTGCTGAATAGCAAAGCCCCGCCGGAGAACCGGCGGGGCTTTGGTGTTGCGGTTTAACCGGGCGCGATTACTCGCAGAGGTCGACTTTGACGTCCCAGTTTTTCAGCTTCATGGTGCCGTTACGCTCCAGATTGAGGTGCATCTTGAAGGCGCGGTCCCACAGCTGCGGCTCGTGACCGACGCCACGGGCGAGGCAATCCTTGCTGGCAATGGCCAGGTACTCGTTGAGCTGATCCTTGTACTCCGGATGCGCGCACTTCTCAATGATCAGCTTGGCGCGATCCTTCGGCGCCATGCCGCGGCAGTCGGCCAGGCCCTGCTCGGTGACGACGCAGTCGAGGTCGTGCTCGGTGTGGTCGATGTGGGAGCAGTGCGGCACCACGCAGGAGATGCCGTTGGGGTCGGTCTTGGACGGCCGGCTCGACGGGGTGTGCATGATTTTCAGGAAACCGTTGCGCAAGAAGTCACCCGAACCGCCGAGGCCGTTGATCATGCGGGTGCCGCCGACCAGGGTCGAGTTGGCGTGCGCGTAGATGTCGATTTCAACCGGGGTGTTCATGGCGATACACCCCAAACGGCGGATCGGCTCCGGTGCGTTGGAGATCGACAGGGGGCGCAGGGTGATCTTGTCGAAGTACTTCTCCCAGTTGTCAAAGAAACGCGGGAAGCCCGGATTCTCGGAGAGGGAGAGGGAGCAGGAGGAGGCGCTGTCGAGACGACCGGAGTCGAACAGGTCGAGCATGGTGTCCTGCAGAACCTCGGTGTAGACCGACAGGTTGTAGAACGGGCCCTTGGCCAGACCGCCGACGACGGCGTTGGCGATGGAACCGACGCCCGACTGCAGCGGCAGCAGGTTCTTCGGCAGACGACCGGCCTTCACCTCATGGGAGAAGAAGTCGATGATGTTGGCGGCGATGGCTTCCGAGGTGGCGTCCATGTCGGTGAAGGCACGGCCTTTATCGCGCAGCTTGCTCTCGACGACGGCGATGATCTTGCTTGGATCGCAGGGGATCGAGGTGGAGCCGATGCGCTCGCCGGCTTTGGTGATACCGAGGATCTGGCGATTCGGCGGCGTGTGGCAGGAGACCATGTCATGGATACCTTCGAAGGAAGGCTGTCCGGTGTTGACTTCGATGATGACCTTATCGCAGACCATAAGGATTTCCGGGATGACACCGCAGGAGCTGGTCGGAACCAGGCCGCCGTCTTCGGTGATCGCCGAAACTTCGATGATGGCGAGGTCAAGCTTGCCGGTCGGGGAGTCTTTGGTGTAGAAGCCGTAGCCGAGATCCTGAGCGAAGAGGGAGAGATGCTTGTCGCCCATACGGATGCGGCCGGCATTGATCCCGGCAGCGATATCCTTGCCGGTCTGGTAAGGCCAGCGACGGTCGATCATGTCATTGATCGCCCAGCGGTTTTCGGTTTCAGCTCCGACGGAAGCGCCGATAAAGAGGTTGAATTTGAGCTTGCCCTGCAGGTTATTCTTTTCAACATGCTCAGCCAGAGCGATAGGGACAACCTTAGGATAACCGGCCGGGGTGAAACCGGACCAGCCAAGGTTCATACCATCTTTAAACATCGGGATGGTCTGCTCGGCTGTCATGACTTTACTCATCAATGATTTACAACGTACGCGGTCTTGCAGTGTGCCATACTCGGACATAATCTTCTCTCCTTCATTGGAATAGGGGTCGCGTCAACATCTGTGCGCGCCGTTAATGCCAGTTTGACTACCAAAAGCGAGTGCGTATGCGCTCACCGCTTACAAAAAAAACATGCAAAAATTTTGATCCGTGAAACTAGATTTTATCCGTGAATTCAAGGTCTTCTTTATTGTAAAATTGCGTTACATTTTATATAGAAGCGGCTTGTGCAAGTCAAGGGAAAAGGCGGCAGTTACGGTCTGCCCGCTTAAAACTTCTGCTCGACAAGTTTCTGTGCCTTCTTTGTGTATTTGCTCTGCGGATACTCTTTGTAAAGACGGTTGAACTGCTCTGCTGCCAACTCCCTTTTATTATTATCAAGGTAGGCACTGCCAAGGATGAAGTACAGCTCATCTCTGCGGCTAAAGTCAGGATAAGTTGTGATCAATGGCTCCAGTCGAGCGATGGCCGCTGCGCTGACCCCCCTTTTTTGATAAAAAGAGCCGATATGAAGTTCGTGTCCTGCCAGAGTGTCTTCTTCCTCGGCAATGAATTTTTCGATGTCTGGGCGTCTCTCGTCGGTCGGGTAACGGGACAGCAGGGTTTTAAAAGCTGAGAGGGCATTGCGCGTCGTTGTTTGATCCCGTGCCGGCGCCAGCATCTCCCGGTGATAAGAGACGCCGAGATTGTAAAGGACGTTGGCGGTATTCGGGTCATTAGGATGAGCTTTGAGGTAGGCTTCATAAGCAACGGCTGCTTCGATATAACGTTCAGCCAGAAAATTGGCCTCGGCAATTTTAAGTTCGGCAAGGGCATTCATCTCCGGCGAGACAAAGCGTTCACGGACCTTTTCCCAGGCGGCAATCGCATCGTCATAACGGTTCTCGGAAAAAAAGGTTTCTCCTTCGCTCATGAGAATTTCTGCAGATCGAGGCGGGGGGACGATACTGCTGCTGCAGGCAGTCATGAAAAAAAGGCAGAGGCTTGCTAAAAACAGAAAGCGCATGGAGGTTATCTTCCTTAAGAGGTTTTCTTTCCTGGCGACTGGTCGGAATCTTAACGGCAATTTCCCTGCCGCTTGCCGGTCAAGGTGTAGGTGCGCATCTCCGTCTCTTTTCCCGTGGCGGAGGTCATGGTCTGCACGGCCCCTTCGACTTTGTTGCTGTCATAAGTGGCATTGCCGACACTGCGGGTGACAAACTCTTTTTCACGACACTCGGCGACCCAGAAGACGGTATTTCCTTCGATCTCTTTAGTGAGGAGGCGGCACCCCTCTTTTTTTGCGGGGATGGGGACCGGCTCAGTTTGACTGAGGCAGAGCATCTGGACGATTGGCAGAAAATCGGAAGTCGGCGGGTTGATCTGTAAGGTAATATTCCACGCCCCTTCTTTGAGCGGAATCTCATTTTTGGCAGCAAAACAGCTGCTTAAAGGGAGAAAGAGCGACCAGAAGATGGAAAGTGTTATTAAGGACAGGCGGCGCACCCGCATGAATTTTCTCGTTTGTGCTAGCAGGATTTTTGGCAACTTAGTTCTCCAGAAGGTGTTGTAACAATATTTTGGTGCCTATCGCGCATAAAATCAGCCCCCCGAGGATTTCCACCCGCTTCCCCCAGATCGTCCCGCAACGGCGCCCGAGAAGTAGGCCGGCAACAGTAAGGATTGCGGCGACCAGACCGATGATCAAGGCAGGAGTCCAGATGGAAATGTTCAGCATCCCCAGGCTTAAACCGACGGCGAGGGCATCGATACTGGTAGCAACGGAGAGCACGATAAGCGTCATCCCCCGCGTCGGGTCTTTTCCGTCTTTCGTTTCATTGTCTTGAAAGGCTTCGTAAAGCATCTTCCCGCCGACAAAAGTGAGGAGGGCAAAGGCGATCCAGTGATCGTACGCATGGATCCATCTCTGGATGGTCATGCCGGCAAGCCAACCGAGAATCGGCATGAGTGCCTGAAAAAGACCAAAGTGGAAGCCGAGGCGAAAGAGGTGTCGGCCGGTGAGGGAGGAGAGGTTTATTCCCACCCCGAGAGCCACAGCAAAAGCATCCATGGCAAGGGCTATGGCAAGCCCGAAGATAGTCAGCCAGTCCATGCTGTTGAAATGTCATCCTGACGCGAAGGGTCTCTGAACCTGAAGGCTGCGATATTACCGACCTCTGAGTTGTGACACAAGCATAAAAAATTCAAGAGCTCATTGCTCCTGTTAAAATTTTCAAGCGATTTCAGCGTGCTTTGTGGTAAAAAGAGACCCGAGAATAAGGGAGGTCGTGTGTCCGGCATCAAGGAAAAAATAATGAATGCGGAGAAGAGTATCCGGAGCCAGTCGGGGATTGACCCCCTCTATTTCTACATATCCTCTTGGGTAATAGCTGCTGTTGTCCTCATTCTCGTGCTCAAGTTGCACCTGCTTCCGGCACTCTTTGCCGGCCTGGCCGTTTATGAACTGGTCCATCTCATCTCCCCCAAATTTCATGGGTACGCTTCAACGAAGAATCGGGCGAGACTCGGGGTTCTTGCTTTAATCGCGTCTGCGATTGTCGCTACACTAGGTATTTTCGCTCTTTGGTCGGTCTCTTTATTTCGCTTTGGTGCCGGTAGTCTGCCGCGAATGGCGCAGATGATGGCAGAAATTATCGAAGGTTCCAAGGACATCCTTCCCGCGGGATTGCTGCAGTATCTCCCGGCCAATGTCAACGCAATTAATGTCGCGGCAGCTGATCTGTTACGCACGCACGCAGAAACATTACAATCTGCCGGAGAAATTTTCGTGCGTTCCCTCGCCTATATCCTTATCGGCATGGTGGTCGGTGCCTTACTTTCATTGCGAGAGGTGACATCCGGGCGCAAACGTTTGCGCCGGCCTTTGGCCACAGCGCTGGCAGAAAGGGCGAGGCGTTTCACCCGCGCTTTTCGACGCGTCGTTTTTGCCCAGGTAAGGATTGCGGCTTTAAATACTTTTTTAACCTGGCTTTATCTGGGGGTTGCTCTCCCTTTGTTGGGAATTTCGATTCCCTACGTCAAAACGATGGTGGCATTAACATTTATCGTCGGACTTTTACCGGTGATCGGCAATATTATCTCGAATACGGTGATTGTCATTATCAGTTTGAGTGTTTCTTTCCAGGTCGCCGGTTCTTCACTCCTTTTTCTCATTATTATCCATAAACTGGAGTACTTCATTAATGCCCGGATTATCGGTGCCCGCATTGATGCCCGTGCCTGGGAATTGCTCCTGGCCATGCTGGTTATGGAGGCAGCTTTCGGTCTTAGTGGCCTGGTTGCTGCCCCGGTCTATTATGCCTATTTAAAAGATGAACTTGAAGCGCAGCACCTTGTCTAAGTTTGAATAATCGTAGCAGTTGTCACAATAATTGGAAGATGGCAAGTTATGAGCGATTTTCTTAAAAGTTTTATCAAGATCTTGCGGCAATTGCAGCGCAATCGTATGGCTCTGGCCGGGGTGTTGATTGTCGTCTTTATGTTTCTCCTTGCCCTTTTTGCCCCGCTGTATAATCGCGACCCCGGCGCCATTGATATTACGCTGCGGTTGATGCCGCCGGGGTGGGGTCATCCCCTTGGTACCGATGATCTCGGTCGTGATGTACTGGCTCGCATCCTTTATGGTGCGCGGATCTCTCTTCTGGTTGGTTTTGTTGCTGTCGGCATTGCCACCGTAATCGGCATCATTGTCGGGGCAATGGCCGGTTTTTATGGCCGTTGGGTTGATGCCTTACTCATGCGCTTTGTCGATATCATGCTCTGTTTCCCGACATTTTTTCTCATCCTTGCGGTCATCGCTTTTCTCGAACCCTCCATCTGGAACATCATGATTATTATCGGTCTGACCGGTTGGATGGGGGTTGCACGCCTGGTTCGAGCAGAGTTTTTGTCTTTGCGCAGTCGTGATTTTGTTGTGGCCGCCCAATCGATCGGCGCCTCCGACCAGCGCCTGATCTTCCATCATATCCTCCCGAATGCCCTTTCTCCGGTGATCGTTTCAGCGACTCTGGGAGTGGCCGGCGCCATCCTCACTGAAAGCGCCCTCTCGTTTCTGGGGATTGGTGTGCAGCCCCCGACTCCGTCCTGGGGGAATATGCTGATTACCGGGAAACAGACGCTCGGTTCCGCCTGGTGGCTCTCGGTCTTCCCCGGGATGGCTATTCTGCTGACGGTTCTCGGTTACAATCTCCTTGGAGAAGGTTTGCGTGATGCCCTGGACCCGCGCATGGAACGCTAGGGAGGTTTGATGATTCTGGCTTTGACCCCGGAAACATTGATTCAGGAGCGCGTCGCCGCCTTCATGCAGCAGGATTTTCTGGCCATTTTTCACAGCTATCACCCTGACGCCCCGTTCCTGCACTTCTTTCCTGATTGTGACACTTACCTGACCTATGCCACGACAGAGATCGCAGGGATCTTCGAGATCAGTGCCTGTGAAATTCTGCGCACCGTTCAACATGATGAAACAGCAGAGGTGCTATTCCGTCAGCGTCTGCTCCTTAAAGGCGAAGTCATTGACTCCCTTGAAATAGGCCGCTGCCAACGCGCTACGGATGGCAGGTGGTTTTTTGTGGCGGCGCTGCGTCTCGATCTCCGCAAATTAGCAGCGGATCTTCACTCCTGTTCCTGGGAGGATCTGCGCGCTGCCGGCAATGACCTGTGGATTTAAACGATGCCTGAATTGCCGGAAGTTGAAACGATCTGCCGGGGGATCGCCCCGCTTATTGTCGGCTTAAACATTGCGGAAATTATCGTCCGTGAACCGCGCCTGCGGGTGTTAATCCCTGCCGGTCTTTCCGCTTCCCTGCAAGGGCGGACGGTCCTTGCTGTCAGTCGCCGGGCAAAATATCTGCTGATTCATTTTAGCGGCGATTGTACTCTGCTGATCCATCTGGGCATGTCCGGTACGCTGCGCTTCCTTGCTGAACCACTCCCTTTTGAATGTCACGATCATGCCGAAATTATCTTTAACCAAGGTGGTCGGCTGCGCTTTCGTGACCCCCGTCGTTTTGGCGCTATCCTCTTGGCTTATGGAGATCCCCTCACGCACCCTGCGCTGGCAGGGCTGGGGCCGGAACCCCTTTCTGATGAGTTTACCGCGGAGTATCTTTATCTCCGTTCCCGAAAAAAGACGGTTACTATTAAATTTTTTTTGATGGAACAGAAAACAGTTGTCGGGGTCGGGAATATCTATGTCAGTGAGGCTCTGCATGCGGCCGGAATTGCCCCGTGGCGACAAGCCGGAAAGATCAGTCGCCGGCGTTATGCTTTACTGGTGAAGGAGGTCCGCGCCGTGTTGCTGCGTGCTATTGCGGCGGGGGGGACGACACTGCGCGATTTTCAAGGTGCAACCGGGAAACCGGGTTATTTTTCCCAGGAATTATTGGCTTATGGTCGTGCCGGTGAGCCGTGCCGAAAGTGCGGAGGGGAAATCCAGAGCATGCGGATTGGTGGGCGATCGAGTTTTTACTGCGCCGTCTGCCAGTCATGACCATGAAAAAAGGCTCCCGAATCATCTCGGGAGCCTTTTTTCATTCATTTCTTCGGCACAACTAGCCGAGGATTTTTTTCATGTCTTCGAACCCTTGTGCGTAGGCTTTTCTGTTGAGCTCAATGAAAGCTTCCGGAACACGGGACAGGACAGCTTGTAAACCGGCTTCGCGCGAGACGGCATCGGTCAGGGCAATCATGGCACCAAGAGCGACAACGTTGGCAACGATTTCACGACCGACAACATCCTTGGCTGTACGCATGATCGGCATTTTGTAGACTTTGAAGTCGCCCTTCGGCTCATTTTTAACAAAGTCGGAGTCGATGAGGAGAACCCCGCCTTTTTTGATACCGTTGGCGTATTTGTCAGCAGATTCCTGAGTCATTGCCAGGCAGGCGTCAACAACCGTTGCTTTGGGGTAATCGATGGGGCTATCGGAGATGATGACTTCCGACTTGGATGCCCCGCCGCGGGCCTCAGGGCCGTAGCTCTGGGACTGAACGGCATGCTTTCCCTCGATGATCGAGGCGGCCTCGGCCAGAATGATCCCGGCGGTGATCAGGCCCTGCCCGCCAGCGCCGGAAAACCGTATTTCATATCTTTTAGACATTCTTCGGTCTCCTTCGTCTGATTATTTCGCGCCCTTGGCGCGGGCAATGACCTTTGCGTACTGCTCGCAGTACTCGGGCTTGTCTTCCTTGTAGAGGACGCCGGTCAAGATCTTTCCTTCGAGCTGTTCGGCGGTCATCTTGCCGGCAGCTGTCACAGGAACAGCGATATCCTTGAGGCGTTTCATCATATCGACAACGCTGCGGAACTTGTTGCGGCGACCGTAAGTGGTCGGGCAGTCGTCAAGAACCTCGATAATCGCCATTCCTTTGTGTTTGATCCCTTCGGCAATCAATTTGTCGATCTGGGTGGCATGGAAAGCGGTGGTCCGGGCGACAAAAGTAGCGCCGGCGCCGATTGCCAGTTTGCTGATATCGAAAGTCGGGTCGGGATTGCCGTAAGGCGTGGTTGAAGCTTTGTCACCGGTCGGCGTGCAGGGGGAGAACTGTCCGCCGGTCATGCCGTAGATGAAGTTATTCATGATGACATAAGTCATGTCGATGTTACGACGGCAGGCGTGGATGAAGTGGTTTCCGCCGATCGCGGTACCATCGCCGTCGCCACCCATGACGATGACATTCATCTCGGGTCTGGCCATCTTGACGCCGGTCGCGAACGCAGCGGCACGGCCGTGGGCGGTGTGCAGGGTGCACATGTCAACGTAGCCGGGGAGACGGCTGGCACAGCCGATACCGGAGACGAGAGCGGTGTTGTTCTTCTCAAGACCGCAAGTATCCATGGCCCGGAGCAGGCCCTTCATGACGATGCCATGGCCGCAACCAGGGCACCAGATGTGGGGCAGTTTGCCAGGACGGAGTGATTTTTCGTAATCGTAAGCCATGTTACTTGACCTCCTTGACCTGGGCAATGATCTGGCCGGGGTTGAGTGGCTCACCGTCGACCCGACCGATGCTGATAACCGGGCAGCTGCCCTTGACCACACGCTCGACTTCAAGATTCATCTGGCCGAGGTTCATTTCAGGGACGATGATCGCCTTGACCTGCTTACCAAGGGCGGAAATGCGCTTTTCCGGGAAGGGCCAGAGGGTGAGGGGGCGGAAGAGGCCGGCTTTGATCCCTTCTTTACGTAGTTCGTTGACCGCGTAACGGGCGGAACGGCTGGTGGAACCGTAGGCAAAGATCAGAACTTCGGCATCTTCAGTCAGATACTCTTCGTTCAACTCAATCTGGGCGCGAGCTACTTCACCTTCGACTTTGCGGACCTGGCGACGCTCTTCAGCATCGACGTACTCCGCTTTCGTGGTCGGGAAGCCATCCTGTGCCTTGTTCAGACCAGTGACATGGAAGCGGTAACCGGAACCGAAAGCAGCCAGGGGCGGCACGTCACCGAAGGAGGTGTCGTACGGCTTGTACTGCTCGGGGGGAACGGTCGGCAGGGTGCGGTTGATAATTTCAAGCTCGCCCGGTTCGGGGAACTCGATACGCTCACGCATATGGCCGACGATTTCGTCATAAAGGACCTGTACCGGCATGCGGTACTTTTCGGCGAGATTGAAGGCGCGGACGGTCTCGGTGAAGATCTCCTGAACCGAAGCAGGAACCAGAGCGATGGTTGCGTGATCGCCGTGGGTCCCCCATTTGGCCTGCTGCACGTCGGACTGGCCGGGGCCGGTCGGCATGCCGGTCGACGGACCGCCGCGCATGACGTTGATGATAACGCAGGGGATCTCGGCAATACAGGCGTAGCCGATGAGTTCCTGTTTGAGCGAGACGCCAGGACCCGAAGTTGCGGTCAGGACTTTGGCGCCTGTCAAGGAAGCACCGAGGACTGAAGCCATAGCAGCAATCTCGTCTTCCATCTGGATGAATTTACCGCCGACTTTAGGGAGTTCGTTAGAGAGAACTTCCGCGACTTCGGTGGAGGGGGTAATGGGGTATCCGCCGAAAAATGTGCAACCGGCGTACATTGCGCCGTGCGCACAGGCTTCGTTCCCCTGCATCAGAGCTACTTTTTTTGCCACGTTAGCTGACCTCCTATGAATTAATCAGTGTGGACTTTGATGGCGAAGTCGGGACAACGTAGTTCGCACTGCATGCACTTGATGCAGTCGTCAGGGCGAGCTACCTTCACGATGAACCCATCCATTTCAAGGACGTTCTTGGGACAGAACTCCACGCAGATGCTGCATCCTTTGCAGTATCTTTCGATGACCTCAATGCTCATTCCTATTACTCTCCTTTACAGATTTTTGAGCAGCCGAAACACGGTTTTACAACTTGCGGAGATTAGCACAACTGCCGGAATTCGATCTATAGAAAATTTTCGGGTCTTCAAAAGAGTCGAGGTTCGGTTTCTTCACTTTCTTCAGTAAAGAAGGGCAATGTTACCATTGCCCTTCCTTACTCGCTTTACGCTTGGAGCAAATGATTAAAGAAGACCCTGAGTTTTCAAAACGCCGACCAGGTCTTTAACCGCAGCAACAGACTTGTCCATCATTGCCTGCTCGGTGGCGTCAAGTTTGAATTCGAGAATTCCTTCGACCCCTTTGTCGCCGAGGATTGCCGGAACGCCGACATAGTAACCTTTAATGCCGAATTCACCGTTGAGGTAAACGCAGGTGGGGAGGACGCGTTTCGAGTCTTTGAGGATCGATTCGGCCATGGCAATCGCCGAGGAAGCCGGGCTGTAGAAAGCACTGCCGGTTTTGAGCAGGGCAACGACTTCGCCGCCGGCGCCACGGGTGCGCTTGACCATAGCTTCCATAACTTCTTTGGCTTTGTCAGCACTTTTGTACTTCTTTTCAAGGAGTTCCATGACCGGAATGCCTTGAACGCTGGCATAACGGACCAGGGGAA
>DDWE01000093.1 GCA_002345625.1 Desulfuromonadaceae bacterium UBA2294
CGGAAAGAGAGGTCTTCGAGCTCCCCCTTGAGCCAGCTGATACCGAGGCGGTTCGCCAGCGGTGCGTAAATATCAAGGGTTTCGCGAGCCACTTCCAGTTGCAGATTGACCGGCAAAAACTCAAGTGTACGCATATTGTGCAAGCGATCCGCGAGCTTGATTAGAATCACCCGCAGGTCGCGAGCCATGGCCAGAAGCATCTTGCGAAAATTTTCCGCCTGGCGTTCTTCACTGGTCCGAAACGTAATGCGACCGATCTTGGTGACACCGTCGACCAGAAGCGCAACATTTTCGCCAAATTTTTCGCGCAGCTCCTCGATCGTCACCCCGGTATCTTCAAGTGTATCGTGCAGCAAACCGCTGACGATCACCGGGACATCCATCCGTAAACGGGCAAGGATAAAAGCCACTTCCAGCAGATGGGTCTGATAGGGTCGACCGGAGAGGCGCAGCTGCCCTTTGTGGGCGTCCTCGGCAAAGGACTCCGCGCGACGGATCAGCTCAACGTCGGCATCGGGATAGTAGGATTGAACTTCGGAGAGGAGTTTTTCAAGAGTTGTCATACGCGCGGAGACTTTCAAGTCCTGAACGAAATCGCGCCGGTGACAAGAATCACCGGCGCATCATCAGCAAAAAAAGGTGCTTCAGCGGCGACTCAAATAGCCTTGCGGGTCGGGAACTCGTACTCCACCCTGCCCGCCGCAATTTCACGCAGGCTGACAACGACCTTCTTGTTACCAAGACGGTTTTCGACCAGAGCATTGGCCCCTTTATACAACTGCTTGGTCCGCTTGGCCGCGACCATGACCAGCAAAAAGCGATTCGGAATCTGGTGCAGACAATCTTCTACGGTAATGCGTGCCATGATACATAACTCCCTTTTATTGGTTGCAGCCACTCGCGGGCTGAAACATAGCTTTCATTCTCGGCAACATGAATTCACGTCGACATCGTTGCGCAACAATAATCGACTTCAGCTGATCCAGTGCCACGTTAAAGTCTTCATTTATGACGATGTAATCGTACCAGTGAGACTCGGCGACTTCATGACGTGCGTTTTCAACCCGCATGGAAATCACTTCCGCCGAATCTGTGTTGCGCCCCACCAGCCGTCGTCGCAATTCGTCAAAATCCGGGGGGAGAATAAAAATGAAGACGGCATTTTGCATGTGCTGCTTTAGAACCGCCGCCCCCTGATAATCGATATCAAGCAGGATATCACTGCCGGAAACACACGCATCAAGCAACGGCTGCAGAGCGGTCCCATAACAATTCCCATGAACTTCCGCCCATTCAGCAAAAGCACCCACCGAGACCATCTGCGTAAATATTTCGGGCGAGACAAAGTGGTAATCAACACCTTCTGTTTCACCACTACGCATTAACCGGGTCGTGTACGAGACAGAATGGCGCAGGTCGGGAAAAATGTCAATCAGTTCCTTGAATAATGACGTCTTACCGGCCCCGGAAGGGGCTGATATCACGAAGAGAATTCCATCCCGACGGGGAGTGGCGATTCCTGATTTCATAGTCTTTTACTCCACGCAAACCATGTGAGCAGGGCAACAGATGCCGGGGCATCATACCCGCCCATTTTACAGTCTGACAGCTACTCGATATTCTGCACTTGCTCGCGAACCTTCTCCAGCTCTGCCTTGATCGCCACGACGGTTCGAGTCAGCTCGGCATCATTCGACTTTGAGCCCATGGTGTTGACCTCACGATTCAACTCCTGAGAGAGAAAATCCATCTTACGGCCCACCGGTTCAGCGACAGTAAAAAGAGCTTCAAACTGATCAAGATGGCTGAGAAAACGGGCCGTCTCTTCACAAATATCACAACGGTCGGCGAAGATAGCAACCTCCTGGGCAACACGTTGCGGGTCGAACGCCACCCCTTCTGGCAAGCGGGCAAGTCGATCTTTCAACTTTGTTTGCCATTCATGGACCGTCTCCGGAGCACGCAATGCAACGGTGTCAACAAACCCTCGCAAATGAGTCAGGCGTGCGGCGATATCCCGTTTCATCGCCTCACCCTCGACCTGGCGCATCAACTGCAACTGCGTCAGTGCAAGATCGAGGGCCTGAAAAAGCAAATCCGGTGTGACCGAGTCATCTACTGACGACTCACGTACGACGACAACATCCTTTTGCCCGGCCAACCAGGCCAAAGGCACATCGCCCAACAGACCGCTTGTGGCTCGCAATTCATCGAACACCCGGATATACGCCTCGGCTAGTGGACGATTCAGGGTCGGCAACGCCCCACCCTGACCAAGCTGCTCGACCTGGATAAAGATATCGATCTTGCCACGCTGCAGTTGACTCGAAACCTTTTTCCGGATCTCATTTTCCTGGGCCATCAGAAACCGGGGCGCCTTAATGGAGATATCGCAAAAACGATGGTTCACCGAGCGGATCTCTACACCGACCACCATCTCGAGAGTCTCAACCTGCCCTTTGCCGTATCCGGTCATACTGTTGATCATGGTTGTTCTTCCCATCTCGCCACAAATGGCGTTTAGTCAAAATATGGGGCGGTTGCAAATGGACCAGCAGCCGCATCCTTTTCAGAAAGGCCCGGCGCCACGGTTGCGGGCCAATCTATCCCCAGCTGTGGGTCGTTCCAGACAATCGACCGCTCAGCAGTCGGGTTGTAGTAATCGGTTGTTTTGTAGAGGACATCGGCCGATGCAGACAGCACCAGAAAACCGTGCGCGAAACCTTCAGGAATCCATAACTGACGGGGTTCTTCAGCCGACAACCGAACGCCGAGCCAGCGCCCGAAGGTTGCCGATTTCTGGCGCAGATCGACCGCGACGTCAAATATTTCACCGGTCAGAACACGCACGAGTTTCCCCTGCGCTGAGGGAGAAACCTGATAATGCAGACCACGCAACACTCCACGAGAGGAACGAGACTGGTTGTCCTGAACAAAGATGGTTTTCAGGCCGGTCTGTTCTTCCCAGACCCGCTGGTTGAAACTTTCAAAAAAATGGCCGCGTTGATCAGGAAAAACACGTAGTTCAACCAGAAGTACATCAGGTATTTCAGTACGAGTAATCTTCATTGAGGTATGCCTGCTAGCCAAAGAGGTTAAGCACAACCTGCTCAGCCAACTCTTCGGCTGAGTGCGTGCCGCCATCCAGAACGATTTCAGCCGCCTCAGGAGCCTCGTAGGCCGAATCGATACCGGTGAAATTGATCAGCTCCCCCTTGCGCGCCTTTTTGTACAACCCCTTCGGGTCGCGTTGCTCACACACTTCAAGCGAAGTACTGACATATATTTCAACAAATTCGCCCGGTTGCAACAACTCTCGAGCTAAATTCCGTTCACTGCGAAACGGCGAAATAAACGAAACCAGAACGATTAATCCGGCGTCGATCATCAGCTTTGCGACTTCTGCAACTCGCCGGATATTTTCGACCCGGTCGGCGTCGGTAAAACCGAGGTCGCGATTCAGTCCATGCCTGACATTATCGCCATCGAGAAGGTAGGAATGTTTTCCTAAAGAGTGCAATTTCTTCTCAACCAGATTGGCAATTGTCGACTTTCCGGCACCAGACAATCCGGTAAACCAGAGAACTTTCGGCTTTTGCTGTTTCTGTTCGGCTCGGGACTCTTTATTGATATCAACATGCTGCCAGTGGATATTTGCCGCCCGGCGCAGGGCAAAATCGATCATCCCTGCCCCGACCGTAGCATTGGTAAACCGATCGATGAGAATGAAGTTTCCTGTCCCCTTATTGTCTTTATAGGGGTCAAACGCAAAAGACTTTGCTGTACTGAAATTACAGACACCAACCTCATTGAGTTCGAGGGTTTTGCCCGGATGCAATTCCAGAGTATTGACATCGACTTTGTGTTTGAGATCGGTGATTTGAACAGGAAGCGTCAATGCCCCGGACTTGAGCAGATAATTGCGTCCCGGCAGAAGCGGCTCATCATGCATCCAGACCAGGCGCGCCTCAAACTGATCAGCATAATCGGGGCGACGCTGCGCATCAGCGAGCAGATCGCCCCGGCTGATATCAATCTCGTCGGCCAAGGTCAGGGTAACCGCTTGACCGGCGACCGCTTCTTCCAGATCACCGTCCATAGTCACGATCCGCGCCACCCGGCTCAACTGGCCGGAGGCCGGAACGACAATCTGGTCCCCGGGAGAGATCCGCCCCGATGCGATGGTCCCACAAAAACCACGAAAATCGAGGTCGGGGCGATTGACCCACTGCACCGGCATGCGAAACGGATTATCAAGCGACTCCCGGGCAACTTCAACACTCTCCAGATAAGCAAGCAGGCTGGCTCCGTCATACCAGCTCATCCGCTCACTGACACTGATCACATTGTCCCCTTTGAGCGCCGCCATCGGAATACAGGCCACCTCCTCAAAACCAAGGCTCTCTGCAAAATCGAGATAGTCGGCAACAATGCCGCGAAAGGTGGACTCATCGTAACCGATCAGGTCCATCTTGTTGACCGCCAGCACCACTTTGCGGATACCAACCAAAGAGACCAGATAACTGTGCCGTTTTGTCTGGGTCAGAACACCCTTGCGGGCATCGACAAGAATAATGGCAACATCAGCCGTTGACGCGCCGGTGACCATATTGCGCGTGTACTGTTCATGCCCCGGCGTATCGGCGACGATAAACTTGCGTTTGTCGGTAGAGAAGAACCGGTAGGCGACATCGATGGTGATCCCCTGCTCGCGCTCGGCCTGTAAGCCATCGAGCAACAGGGCGTAGTCGATTTCATCCCCTTGCGTTCCGAGTTTACGACTATCGGCCTCCAAAGCCGCCAGTTGATCTTCAAAGATAAGTTTGGAATCCCAGAGCAGGCGGCCGATCAGGGTACTTTTGCCGTCATCGACACTGCCACAGGTGATGAACCGCAGCATCCCTTTATTCTCCTGCGCCTGCAGGTAGGCAAGAATGTCATCGGCGATCAAGGACGATTGGTGAGCCATTAGAAGTACCCTTCCTGTTTCTTTTTCTCCATTGAACCGGCCTGATCATGATCGATCAGGCGCCCCTGCCGCTCTGACGAACGGGTCAGAAGCATCTCCTGGATAATCTGCGGCAAGGTGGTCGCCGTCGACTCAACCGCGCCGGTCAATGGATAACAGCCAAGGGTTCGAAAACGTACCGACAAATGCTCGACGTGTTCATCGCTCTGCAACTTCAGACGATCATCATCCAGCATCAGCAGCATGCCATCCCGGCGAATCACCGGCCGCACCGCTGAAAAGTAGAGGGGGACGATAGGTATCTGCTCAAGATGAATATATTGCCACACATCGAGTTCAGTCCAGTTTGAGATCGGGAAAGCGCGGATGCTCTCACCTTTTCGTACGCGCGCATTATAGACATTCCATAATTCCGGACGCTGGCTTTTCGGATCCCAGCGATGCGTATCGGTCCGGAAGGAGAAGATCCTCTCCTTGGCACGTGATTTCTCCTCGTCACGCCGTGCGCCTCCAAAGGCGGCATCAAATTTATAGTGATTCAGGGCCTGCTTAAGCCCCTCGGTCTTCATCACATCGGTATAAAGAGCTGAGCCATGCGTGAAAGGGGAGACCCCTTGACGCACACCCTCTTCGTTGCTGTAGACGATCAAGTCAAAACCGAGATCATGTGCCATCTGGTCGCGAAAAGTGATCATTTCGCGAAACTTCCAGGTCGTATCGATGTGCATCAACGGGAATGGCGGCCGGGATGGGTAGAAGGCCTTGCGCGCCAGATGCAGCATGACGGAAGAATCTTTGCCGATGGAATAGAGCATCACCGGGTTCTCGAACTCCGCCGCAACTTCACGGATAATATGGATACTTTCCGCTTCAAGTTGACGAAGGTGAGTCATATTGAGCTTCATAAGACAAATGCTCCTTGGGACTAAATCTGAAAGTGCAAGTTGACAATCCTTCTAAAAAGGCCAAACCAGTGGGATAACAAAAAGGGCTACCGCCATAAACACCATATTCATTGGAATACCGACGCGAAGAAAATCGGAGAAGCGGTAGCCACCCGGACCGTAGACCATCAGGTTGGTCTGGTAACCGATTGGCGTCGCAAAACTGGCCGACGCCGCCACAGCGATGGCAATAACAAACGGTTTCGGGTCGAGACCGGATTGAGTTGCTGCGGACATGGCAATAGGAAATGCCAGCGCAGCAGCAGCATTATTGGTAATCATTTCAGTCATCAATGAGGTGATGAAATAGACCGCGGCCAACAGCACCACCGGGCCGAGAAAGGCCGTGCTGTTGATCAAATGGGTCGCCAAAAAGTCGGCAGCTCCGGTCTTCTCCAAAGCACGGCTCAGCCCGAAGGAGCAGGCAATGATAATCAATACATTCAATTCCAGCGAACGGCGCGCTTCAACCACGGTAAGACACCGCGTGAAAAGCAGCACCATGGCCGCGAGTATCGCTGCTTTAAAAATCGGGATGACCTCGAATGCAGATAAAAGAATCATTCCGACAAGGGTAACAACAGAAATAATCGACTTTCTACGATCGATCTGCGGCAGGTCAGTGACCTTGCTGACCATGTAGAAATCCCGGGCGTGACGCCAGCGCTTGAGAAAATCCTTGCCGGCGAGCAAAAGAAGGGTGTCGCCCGGCTTAAGGGCAAGATGTCCCATGCCGGTGGCCAGACGCTCACCGTTGCGGTGTGCAGCCAGAACCACGGCATCGTAGCGGGCACGGAAATCACCTTCCTTTAGTGTGTGGCCAAGCATTGGAGAGGAACGCGACACGACGGCCTCAAGCACTCGCCCATCACCTGACTTGCGCAGAGTGGCAACCAGATCGGAACCATGCAGCAGAGTCAGTCCCTGAATACTCTGCAGTCGAACGACACCAGCCACCTGACCGGCAAACACCAGCAGATCTTCAGCACAAAGGCGGTCACCGGGTTTGACCGGGGTAATCGTCTCACCACCTCGAATGATTTCGGCCAGGAAAAGTTGGTCCAGGTTGCGCAGCCCCGCCTGCTCAATGGTTTTACCGACCAGAGGCCCGCCACCCTGCACCGCCATCTCCAGTAAATATTCGCGTCCACTTTCAGAAAAATCAGACTCGGGGTCAGAACGATCGGGTAAAGTACGGTAACCGACCAGAAGAAAATAGCTGATGCCGGCCAGCGCACAGGGGAGGCCGACATAAGCCAGTTCGAACATGGAAATCGAGCGGTTGTAGGACTGTTGAAACAGTCCGTTGACCACCAGATTGGTCGATGTTCCGATCAACGTGCACACGCCGCCAAAAATTGACGCATAGGAGAGTGGAATCAAAAACTTCGACGGAGCAATGTGTTTCTTGGTTGCCCAATCGCGGATAGCCGGAACAAACATGGCGACAACTGGTGTATTGTTCAAAAAAGCCGACAGCCCAAGCACGGGTAGCATCATCCGTACCAGCGAGCGGCGGCCACCGGTGCTTCTTCCCATGATCTTGGCCGCGAGCCATTCAAGCAGGCCGGAAGACTGGGCCGCATAAGCAATAATAAAGAGGATCGCAACCGTCAACATCCCCTTGTTACTGAAGCCGATAAAGGCATCCGATGTTGTCAGGACATCACTAAGATAAAGAATCCCGAGAGCAGAGAATACAATGACGTCCGGCGCGAACAATTCGCGCACAAGCGCCACAAACATAATGGCAATAACAATAAGAACAAAAATTGCCTCTGTGCTCATTTAGGTTGTCTCCTACTCAAGCGCTTAATCCCATTTTGAGTAGTCGTAACCAAAATCATCAACCAGATTTTTATGCAGAGTCTGTTCGATAAAAGTCCTGTCTCCATCATTATATTTTTCATAAACATTGACTTGGTTCATTCTGATAATAGAAACCCAGCCATATCCTTTCTTGTCGTTCATTTTGTCCTTGGTCGAACCGTTGATCGCATAATCGATCGATTCACGGCTTGCTTCGATCTCAAAAAATGTGCAAATCTTCTCCACCTCTGAGGCCACATCCGCCTGCAGGTCCTCATAGCGAACCACACAAACCCGCCCAGGGTCTGCCTTGATCACGCGTGACCAGGAATTCAGGAACCGGATATCCCACCATATATCTTTATGAAACTTCCCCCCTTTTTTATCTCCCCGTAAAAAATCAGAGAACGACGTGTCACCATAAAACTTCTTATCACGAGCATAGTGCGATTCAAGCGTCGAACGAATGTCCCGGACAAGCAGCAGGTACTTTGGCAAGGAAAACGCATCATTGGTCGCCTTGAAAGACATCAAGGGGTGCGCTATGGAATGGGAATGGACAATCTGCGGAATATTTTTGTGAATGGGTGGAACCTTCGGATGGCCAATGATTTCAAAACTGTTGATCGATTCCGGTTCATCTATTCCATACATCCGGCAGAATAATATTGTCAGAATATGCTTGATCCAATGACTTCCAGACTGATGCATACTGACAATAACGCCATCAAAATGACGATTGTACAATAGCGAAATATTTGTAAGTTCTTTTAAAAAGTAACTGAGCATTATGTCATCCTGACCTTAAAGTAAATGTCTAAAATTCGTCGACCAGAATTCTCTCGAGATATGTTTTGTAACCCGATTGTGGTGTCGCAGCGGCAATATCGGCCAGAAGGGCATGATCGATAAAACCTTTCCGGTAGGCAATCTCCTCCAGACAAGCAATTTTAAGTCCCTGACGCGCTTCAAGAGTGCCGATAAAATGACTCGCCTCAAGCAAGCTTTCATGGGTGCCGGTATCAAGCCAGGCGATGCCGCGACCAAGTTTTTCAACCTTGAGCATGCCACGACGTAAATACTCCAGGTTGACATCAGTAATCTCCAGCTCACCCCGCGCCGAAGGCTTCATCTGCTTGGTGATCTCCACGACCTTTTCGTCATACAGATAGAGTCCCGGCACCGCATAATGCGACTTTGGCTTGACCGGTTTCTCCTCAATCGACAAAACATTCCCGTCCCGGTCAAACTCAACCACACCATAGCGCTCCGGATCGTTGACCGGATAACCGAAAACCTTGGCGCCGGACGTGAAGTCCGCCGTCAGGCGATCAAGGCCCATTTTCCCGTAAAAAATATTATCGCCTAGAATCAGGCAGACCGGATCGTTGGCAATGAACTCCTCACCGACCAGAAACGCCTGGGCAATCCCCTTCGGCTCGGGCTGCACAACATAGGATAAACGAATACCAAAGCGGCTGCCGTCACCGAGCAGGGCCTCAAAACGCGGGATATCGTGTGGGGTGGAGATGATCAGGATATCGTTAATCCCGGCCATCATCAACGTCCCCAACGGGTAGTAAATCATCGGCTTGTCGTAGACCGGCTGCAACTGTTTGCTGGCAACCAGGGTCAACGGATATAGACGGCTGCCGGCACCGCCGGCGAGAACGATCCCTTTTTTGATCTGTGCCATGACTACTGCTCCTTGCTGCGCTGCATGCGCAGGGCAAAATAAGTGTTCAGGCTCGACGCCCACTCCGGCTCGACAATTCCCGTCGCTTGCTGATACTTGCTTTTATCAAAAACCGACCACTGCGGGCGATGCGCTGGCAACGGATAATCGGCGGTCGCAATCGGATGAATCTGCTTGGTTATTACCGGCAGGGCATAAACGTGTGCGAGTCGGATGATTTCACAGGCAAACTCATACCAGGTGCACATGCCGGAGTTACTGAAATGATAGATCCCGTACGGGGCAGCACAGCATGACCGATTAGGGGCCACCAGATTAAAAATCGCCTGCACCAGATCGCCGGTGTAGGTCGGTGAGCCGGTCTGGTCGGCAACGATCCGCAACTCCTCACGCTCAGCCGCAAGACGCAGGATGGTCTCGACAAAATTGGCGCCGCCGGGGCCATACAGCCAGCTGGTGCGCAAGATGTAGTGGCGCTCAAGTCCACTTGCCGCAATAGCATGTTCACCAGCGAGTTTGGACCGTCCGTAAGCCGACAGCGGCCCGGTTTGGTCTGTCTCCAGATAAGGGGTTTTCTTATCTCCGGAAAAGACATAGTCGGTGGAAATATGCACCAGCAGTGCTCCGACTGCCTCGGCTGCAGCGGCCAGATAGCCAGGGCCGTCACCGTTGACACGGGTGGCCAGTGATTCCTGCGCTTCACAACCGTCGACATTGGTGAACGCGGCGCAGTTGACGATCAGGTCAGGAGCAAAAGTCTGCATCTCTTCCAGCACCTGAGCGCTATCCGTCACGTTAAAATCGGGCAGATCGTAGTGGCCAACCACATAGCCGGCGGGCGCTGACTCACACAGCATCTGTGCCAGCATCCCCTTTGAACCGATCAGAGCCAGTCGTCGTTTTGTCATATCAGCGTGCGCCGTACTGTTTGTCATAGTATTGCCGATAAGCGCCACTGGTCACCTCGGCCACCCAGTCCGGGTGGGCCAGATACCAGTCGATGGTCTGCTCAATCCCCTGCTCGAAAGTCAGCGACGGCTCCCAGCCAAGCTCCTGACGAATCTTGCTCGCATCGATGGCATAGCGCCGATCGTGACCAGGGCGATCCTTAACAAAACGGATCAGCGAACGGCGCCCCTGCCCATTGGCCAGCAGCCCGACCCGTGCGTCGAGCAGATCGCAGACGGTCTCGACCACTTCAATATTCTGTTTTTCGTTATTGCCGCCGATGTTGTAGGTCTCAC
>DDWE01000095.1 GCA_002345625.1 Desulfuromonadaceae bacterium UBA2294
GATCCTGGGCAAAATAGGCCAGATGCAGATTGTGTCCTTCGCTGCGGGTTCCCGACGTCGGCATCTCGACCCCGGCGAGCAGACGCATCAACGTCGACTTACCGGCGCCGTTCGGCCCGACCAAAGCCAAACGCTCACCGCGCTCGACCTGTAGGTCGATACAATCCAGCACCGCCAGTTCACCATAGCGCTGGCTGGCTTTCTCCAACGCCAACACCTGACGCCCCCCCTTGGGAGGATCGGCGAAACGAAAAGCGATGCGGCGGCGCTGAGGTGGCAGCTCGATGCGCTCAACCTTCTCCAGCTGCTTGATCCGACTCTGCACCAAAGACGCCTTGTTCGCCTGGTAGCGGAAACGGTTGATAAAAGCTTCGGTACGCTCGATCTCTTCGTCCTGACGACGCTTCTCCTCGCGCAGAGCGCCGATGCGCTGTTCACGGGTCTCGAGGTAGCGGCTGTAATTGCCGGGGTACTCGCTCAAGCCGCCGTTCCAGACTTCGACGATGCGATTAACCACCTGGTCGAGAAAAAAGCGATCATGCGAGACCAGGACAATGGCATAAGGGTAATCCTGCAGGTAGCTTTCCAGCCAGTCACGGGCCGGAAGATCGAGATGATTGGTCGGCTCGTCAAGCAACAGCAGGTTCGGACGTTGCAGCAAAAGCTTGGCCAGGGCGATGCGCATCTGCCAGCCACCGGAGAACGTCTCACAGGGCTTCTGCCAGTCGCGCTCGACAAAACCGAGCCCGCGCAGCACTTTACCGACCTCGGCCTCGATGGTGTACCCCCCACCCTGCTGAAACTGCTCCTGGGCCTCGGCGTACCGATGCAACAACGCCTCATCATTGCTATGATCGAGCTGCGCCTCAATCTGCTGTAGCTCTTGTTCGAGGGTCAGCAGAGCAGACAGGGCAGTGCGCACCTCGGCAAACAGGGTGCGGCCCCGGTGCTCCAACCCCTCCTGTGGCAGATAACCGAAACTGGTCCCCTTTGCCGCCTGCAGGGAACCGGCGTCGATGGACTCACGACCGGCGAGCACCTTGAGCAAAGTGGTTTTACCGGCACCATTCTCACCGCAAAGACCAATACGGTCCTTCGGTCGAATGTGCAGATTGACGTCGGCGAACAGGCGTCGGCCACCGAAATCCTTGATGACGTTCTTTAATTGCAACATGACGCCTGTTATATCACAGCGCCCCAATCCAGACCAAGCCCTTCGCATGGTCTCAGCCATCGATTTCGCAACACAGTCTGCCACCACCCGACCACTGCATCAGCACGCTGTTCATTCATGAATAATTCTGGTATAGTTAGCACTGTTTGCACCGGAGCCGGGCCCCTGCGACCCGTTGAGCCGGTTCTTTGTTCCAGAGTTTTTTACACAGCCAGGCGTACCTGATTAATCGGGTACGGGACCGGCTGTTTTCGGCGGCACCGACCGCCCGCAACCATTTTGAGCGGCCAAAGGGGGAAGACACCTCTTTTGCGCCCGGAGACCGACAAAAACATGAGCAAGAAGATGCTGATCAACGCCTCCCAGAGCGAAGAAAGCCGGGTGGCGATTGTTGAGGACGGCATTCTGGCCGAACTCGACATCGAGATTCTGGGGAGTGAACAGGCCAAGGGGAACATTCACAAGGCGACCGTAGTCCGGGTTGAACAGGGGCTACAGGCCGCCTTCGTCGATTACGGCGCCGACCGTATGGGTTTTCTGCAGATTGGAGAAATCCACCCCAATCTCTACCCGAAAGAGGCCCAGTCCGGTCAACGGCCGCGCATCAATGATATTCTCAAGCGCGGACAGGAGATTCTGGTCCAGATCGTCCGCGAGGAACGGGACAACAAGGGGGCGGCGCTGACCACCTTTCTCTCCCTGGCCGGACGTTTCATGGTCCTGATGCCGGAGAGTGACACCAAAGGCGTGTCACGCAAGATTGACAACGACTCCCATCGCAAAAAGCTCAAAGAGGCAATGGCCGGCCTCGATATCCCCGACAACATGGGTTACATCGTCCGCACTGCCGGCATCGGCCAGAAGACGGCCGAGATGCACCGCGACTTCCACTACCTGATCGGCACCTACAACAAGATTCTCGAAATCAGCGCCAACAGCAAAGCACCGCAACTGGTCTACCGCGAATCGAACGTCGTCATCCGCTCCATCCGTGACTATTTCAGCATCGACATGGACGAGGTCCTCATCGACGACCCCGATGTCTTTCGCGAGGCGCAGGATTTTTTTCACGCCGTCATGCCGGAGCACGCCCACCTGCTCAAGCTGCATCAGGAGCGGCGCCCGATCTTCTCCCGCTACCAGATTGAGGAGCAGATCGAAACCCTCAACAGCAACAAGGTCCCCCTCCCCTCCGGCGGCTCCATTGTCATCGATCGCACTGAAGCTCTGGTGGCGATCGATGTCAACTCAGGGAAAATGGCCGGCGAGCACGGCATCGAGGCGACAGCGTTCAAGACCAACATGGAGGCGGCGGCGGAAGTCGGCCGGCAACTGCGCCTGCGCGATCTCGGCGGCCTGATTGTCATCGACTTCATCGATATGCGCGAACGGAGTCACAACCGTGACGTCGAAAAAACATTAAAGAACGCCCTGAAAAACGACAAGGCCCGGGTCTCCGTCGGCAAGATCAGCCAGTTCGGGCTTTTGGAGATGAGCCGGCAACGCATACGCGCCGCGCTGGCCGAAGGCTCCAACCGGGCCTGCCCCAACTGTGGTGGCAGCGGCAAGGTTAAAAGCCCGGAAGCACAGGCATTGGCCTTTTTGCGCCGCATTCACTCCTCCTGCTCCAAGGGGGTGGTCGAGAAGGTGATCGGTACAGTTCCGACTGTCGTCGCAAGCAATCTGCTCAACGCCAAGCGCGCCGACCTTTTTGAGCTGGAGAAAAATCTCGCCCTGCGCATCGAAATTATCGGACAGAATGATTACATCTCCGGGCAAAATGATCTGCAGATTATCAAGCGCGAGAAGCAAGTCGACAATAAACCGGCCGGTCCGGTCGCTATGGCCGAATTCAGTGCCGAGTTGTCGGCCGCCGCCGATGCATCGCAACCTGCCACAAACGAACCGAGTGTTGTTCCTGCCCCAGGTAGTGAAACGTCATCCGCCCCCACCAGCATCATCGACGCCCAAAACGAACGGGATAACAGGGCCGAGTCCGACAAAAGTGAGTCTGGCAAACGCAAACGGCGACGGAAACGCAAAACGTCGACCGACACGAGTGAGGGCAATGACACTCCTGAAACCACTGGTTCTGAATCGGTAGCAGCCGAGGGAGAGACGTCAGCAGGCGTCGCTTTGGATCAGACGGTCGAAGACGAGACGGCGACAGGGCACGAAGCCGATACAGAAACCGGCAGTGACCATGCTCCTGAGAAGAAAAAGCGCCGGCGCCGGCGCCGGCGCAAGTCGGGAGCAAAAGCTGAAGCCACTGAGGATGGCAGCATGAGCCCTGTCCCGGCAAGCGATGAACACGTGGCCGAAGAACACCCGGTCACTGAGACCCCGGCGGCGGAGATAACTTCGGCTGAAGAGATCCCAGCCCACACGGACAGTGAGCACAAAAAAAGACCACGGCGGCGGAGGCGTAAAACGTCCTCGGCCACAACACCGCCAGCGCCCGAGGGTATCCCGGCAACTGAGGTGCCACCCGTCTCGACTGAGCCTTCCATGCCGGTTGACGCCAGAGCCGCAGTCGAGGCCCCGAAAAAACCGGTGCGTCGCAGAAAACCGGCCCCAGCCAAAGTGACCGAGCCGGCAACAGCGGAACCTACCGCTGACGAGACGGTCAAAAAACCGGCACGACGTAAAAAAGTTGCAGTGACCGACGTCCCGGAACCGCCGGTGATTGTTGCGTCCGAGACCGTCCCGAAAAAGCCGGTCCGGCGCACAACTCGACCAAAAGCGGCTGAAAAATCCGAAGGAACACCCGTTGAGCCTGTACCATCGGCACCGAAACGCCGCAGTCGGGCCAAGGCTAAGCTCCCGCCTGAAGAGAGTTCCTGAGCAATTTAAGGGCGCCGGTTCATCACCGGCGCCCTTAATTACGGACAGGCAAATTTCTACAAGTCGGCCAAAAACATTCTGATTGCAAACCGTCCTGAAATCGTGGATTGCAGCGTGATAGCGACGCTGTCATGACAAGATCGAGGGGGCGCACGTCAGATGAGAGTAGCAGGCACCATCAACCCTCAACAGTCGTTGGCTGCCAATCCCTCACCCGCAGCTGAACACTCCGCCTTCCCTTCCAGATGTTTATTTCCGGGGTAACCAGCAGATCGACACAGGTCGCAAGTTCTGCACGCCGTGGCGCAAATCCAAAAGCAATACAAGGGAGTGAATACGCGTCCTGACGGGCCGTGAAGCGCAAGTGACTACCTCCAAGAGACTGCACCCCCATGGCCCGCACCTGACAGACACGAAACAACGGTGCCGCATTGCCGATTCCAAACGGAGCAAGTTCAGCCAGTTCTTCCACCGTTGCCGCATCGAGTTCTTCCAGCAGCACCTCACCATCATGTTCAAGAAGCGGCTGCTGGACTTCGGCCATCTGTGACTGCACGGCCTGATCGAAAGCCGTGCGCAAGGCATCAATATCGGCCGCGGACAGGGTCATTCCGGCGGCAGCAGCATGGCCGCCAAAGCCGGTAAGCACCGGACTGCAAGCGCTCAGCGCCTGATAGAGATGGACATCACGGGTGGAACGGGCTGAACCACGCGCCGTACCGTTTTCGACCGAAAGCAGGATGGTCGGTCGATAGAAGCGCTCGACCAGACGGCTGGCAACAATACCGATGACACCGGGATGCCAGTCACTGGACGCCAGAACAATCGAGTGCACCGATTCCGGCAGTTCGGCAACCAGCGCCGATGCTTCGATTAACGTGCGCTGTTCGAGTTCCTGCCGCTCACGATTACAAACATCGAGGCGGGTCGCAATCGCTTCTGCCTCACCCTGATCAGCCGTCAGCAGCAGTTCGACTCCCAGCGCCGCATCCTCAATACGTCCGGCCGCGTTAAGCCTTGGCGCCAGCCGGAAACCGACCGCACTGCAATCGACCTCATCGACTCCGGCTACGGCACGCAAAGCACGCAGACCAGGGCGACTGCCGGCGATCACCTGCAGACCAACCCGGGTGAGCAGACGGTTAAGCCCCGTCAACGGCACCATGTCAGCAATGGTTCCCAGCGCAACCAGATCGAGAGCATGGCGCAGGTCGGGCTCTGATCGGTCCGTAAAGTAGCCTTGCTCGCGCAGTCGACCGCGCAGGGCAATCAGCAAAAAGAAAGCAACACCGACCCCGGCCAGACGTTTGTCAGGAAAGGGGCAATCGGGCTGATGCGGGTTGATCAGGGCACAGGCAGAAGGCAGCCTTTGAGGCGGTTGGTGATGATCGGTGATAATCAGATCCAGACCGAGTCGCCGGGCCAGGTCGGCTTCGGCGTGGGCCGAGACGCCGCAATCGACAGAGACAACAACCCGCACACCACTGGCGGCAGCCTGTTCGAGAGCCTCGGCCGAGAGACCGTAGCCGTCCTTCAAACGTAACGGGATGTGATAGCTGACCGTGCCGCCGATGCTGTGCAGGAACTCGACCAACAGGGCCGTCGCGCTGATACCATCGACATCATAATCGCCATGAATGGCAATCGTCTCACCTGACTCCAGTGCCGTCACCAGGCGGGACACCCCTGCCTCCATGCCGCGTAGCAAAAAAGGGTCGGGTAACGTCGCCAGACGAGAACGGAGAAACTGTTCGGCGTCGGCCACCGTAGCGATACCACGCTGGGCCAGAACCCGCGCTGTCAGCACCGTCACTCCGAGCTCATCGGCCAGGTTAATCGGATCCGTTGTCGGCCCTGATACTCGTGCCTGCCACAGTCGCTGCGCTACCGGTTCCATTCGGCCCCAACGCCAGCAGCCGGCAAAGTACGCAACGGCTCGAAGAGCACATTGCCGAGCCAGTCATCACGACGGCCATCGTAAAAAGTGGTAGCAATGACGGCAGGATCGGTGTTCCCCCAGTCGTTGCCAGATAACGTCACATCGTCCGGCACCTCTTCGCCGAGGATGACATTTCCCAGTCTGTTACCATGGATACGGTTGTTTTCGATCAGATAATCACGCGGATAAGATGTCAGAAAAAGACCGCGCTCATTGCCACTGATCTCATTTAGACAGATGACCGGCGCCCCTTCGTGAAAGCGGATCGCAGTCCCGTTAGCCTGCAGGGTGTTGCGTTCGACGAGAATATCTGTGGAATGGAAGCGGATGCCGACCCGATTGTGATCGAAGCGACACTGCTGGACAAAAACCTGGGAATGCTGACTGTGCAGGGCACTGTCCGCCTGGGTGAAACGACAGTAGGCAAAATCGGCCGATGGTGACTCAACCAGGTTGATCCCGCCCCAGGCACCCGCGCCAGCCAGCGGGTCAGCGGCCCGAAAAATGATCGGCGCTGTCGGCGTGCCAAGGGCCTCGATGCGCCCGTGGACGATCAGCTCACTACCGACGAAGTTCGGATGTTCGCGCCAACGGTCCTGATCTGCGGTTGCCGGCATAAAAACCACTTCGCTCCCCGGGAGAATCACCAGTTCACTGCCGACAGCGAAGACAGCATCGCCAGTGATCTCAATTCGCCCCTGCCAGACATGACGGCCATCAAGGTCACCGGAAATGCGGGTCGGTGGAGACGGCGCCAGACAGCCACTAAGTGGCGCCATCAACAGCAACCAGATCAGAATATTAAACAGTCGATTGCGCATCATCCCTCGAACAAAGCAGGGTCGGAAAACGTCGGGACACAGCCAGAAAAGCAAACGGGCCGGTCGGCATCGGATACCGACCGGCCCGCACCGGTGACTATTGACCGCCCGGCAACGGCTGGCCGCTGCCCGGAATTGGTGGATGTCCTGGCGGCAATTCAGCCTGCCCATTCATGGCGGCCAGATCAGCACGTAACTGGGCGCTGGCCGGACCATTCGGAGCGATCTCCAGGTAACGTTGAATCGCTTTTTTCGCCCCGTCGAGATCATTCAGGTCCTGGCGGTAGACCACCCACATATTGAAGACACTCTGAGCGTGGTTCGGATCGACGGTATTCGCTTTGCGAAAGTTCTCAATCGCCTTGTCGAACCAACCAAGATTACGATACATCACTCCCTGGTCGGTGAGCACGTTGGGATCGTTTGGATCAAGGGCAAGGGCTTTATCATAGGCCTCGATCGACTCAAGGAACTGGTTGGAATCGAAATAGGCATTGCCGAGTTGTACCCAGGCCCGGCGATTATTCGGTTCTTTCGCCAAAAGCTCCTTCAGACTGCGAATGCTCTGCTCATAATTGACCAACGGAGCAGTCGGTGCCTGAGCTATTGGGGTCTCCGAACGCGCGTTGATCTGGCCACGCTTACCAGAGACCAGCACGCCGATAAGAACACCGATAATCAGGAAAACGGCTGCAAAAAAAAGGGTCTCCTTCTTCATGCCTTACCCTCCTGTGCCCGACGCGCTTTTATATCATCCCAGAAGATGAGCAGCGGGCTGGCAACAAAAATCGACGAATAGGTACCGACCATGATACCGATCAGCAAAGCAAAGGCAAAGCTGTGGATGACACCGCCACCGAGTACAAACAGGGCGGCAACCACCAGCAATGTGGTGCCTGATGTGAGAATGGTCCGGGAGAGGGTTTCGTTGACACTCTGATTCACCACCGCCGGGAAGCCAATTTTCCCCACCTGACCCATGTTCTCGCGAATCCGGTCGTAAACAATGATGGTATCGTTGAGGGAGTAACCGATGATTGCCAGAAAAGCGGCAATAATCGGCAGATCGATCTCTTTGCCAAACAGGGAGAAGGCACCAATAGTAATCCCGACGTCGTGAATCAGCGCGAGAACGGCGCCAACAGCGAAGCGGAATTCAAAACGCCAGGTGATATAGATCAGTATGCCGATCATGGCGTAAAGAACGGCCATAAACCCTTTTTCACGCAGGTCTTTACCGACTTGCGGTCCGACCATTTCAGCCCGGCGTATCTCGATGGAATCTCCGGGGTAGGCAGTCTTCAGGGCGGCGGCAATCCCCTCCGACAACCCTTTCAACTCGGAGGAGGTGTTTTGCACCCGGATCAGGAACTCGTTCGATTCGTCACCGAACGACTGCACCACGACGCCGCCCAGATCGAGCCCGGACAGGGCCGATTTAATCGCGGCAGCATCGGTTTCGACATTCATCCGCACCTGCACCAGAGTCCCCCCGGCAAAATCGATACCGTAGGACGGTCCCCCGTTGAGAATCAGGGAGATACCACCGATGGCGAGCAGGACCAGCGACAGCAGAACGGCAATCTTGCGTTTGCCGACGAAGTCGAGGTTGATATCAGACTTGATCAATTGCATCGGCGTCTCCTAGATGCTGAGATTCTTGACCTGACGACGGCTCAGGACAAGGTCAAAAATGAGTCGGGACACGAATACGGCCGTAAACAGGGACGAGAGAATGCCGATCGACAAGGTGACCGCAAACCCTTTCACCGGGCCGGTGCCGAACTGGAACAGGACGATGGCGGCAATCAAGGTGGTGATGTTGGCGTCTATAATAGTCAAAAACGCCTTACCAAAACCCGATTCAATCGCCAGGTTCGAGGGCCTTCCGCTGCGGATCTCTTCCCGAATACGCTCGAATATCAGCACGTTTGC
>DDWE01000141.1 GCA_002345625.1 Desulfuromonadaceae bacterium UBA2294
TTTGTTTTTGTTTTCTACGAGGAACTGTAATTCGCCAGTCTGTATAAAACTGTCAACACA
Source organism: Desulfuromonadaceae bacterium UBA2294 (assembly GCA_002345625.1). Classification (GTDB taxonomy): domain Bacteria; phylum Desulfobacterota; class Desulfuromonadia; order Desulfuromonadales; family UBA2294; genus UBA2294. The sequence continues at coordinate 61 of DDWE01000141.1, forward strand.
GACAGCCTTCTGTCTGTATAACTAAGCCAACCAGTTTCATAAAGAATGCTCTTTAAATTAATAATTGCGGTATTTTATGAAAAAAGAGCAAAATTGTAAACTCGGTTTATGCAGACTGCCTAAATCTGCAAAAAGGGACGAACCGCTTTCTTTCAGCAGTACGTCCCTTTGTCAATATTGCAGCTAAAATATTGTCCCGGCATAAGCCCCCTCCGGCTTCAGATTCCCATATACCTACATAAATAAGACACTCGCAATTTAGCGGAATAACTTCAGACCGTCAAATACCAATGCGTCCCATAAGTTGCTTCATTTCTAATTAATGAATCAAAATGGACAAACACGACCGAGTCCTACAAACCCTATTAAATGAGAACCGCAGTTTCCCCAGAAAATCTGAAACTCTATATGCCTTGCCCGTAATATTTATGTCATCCGCTGCTTGGTGCGCTTTGTCGCCAACGCCGCCCAGGGGTCATCCGGCCAGGGGTGTTTCGGATAGCGCCCCTTCATCTCTTTTTTCACCTCAGGATAGACTGTATCCCAGAACGAGCGCAGATCACGGGTGACAGCAAGTGGACGACCGGCAGGCGACAGCAAGTGGATCAACACCGGTACGGCACCATTAACAACGGTCGGAGTGGTTGCCAGACCAAACAGTTCCTGCAGTTTACAGGCAAGGACCGGGCCATCTGCAGTGGCATAATCAAGGCGGATGTTCGAACCACTCGGCACCGATAACCGTTCCGGAGTGAGTTGGTTCAACTCCTGCTGCCGTTGCCAGCCGAGCAGATTTTGCAGGGCGGAAAGCAGATCGACCTTGCGCAGAGCGGCAAGACTGGACACCCCGGTCAAATACGGGGCAAGCCAACGCTCCAGTGTTGCCAGCAACGTGCTATCGCTCAGATCGGGCCAATCGGGTCGATGCACGGCAATCAACTGGACCCGCGCCCGTAGCTGCTCTGCAGCCGAACTCCAGAGCAGCACCTCCAGCCCTTTACTCCGGATCACGGTCAATAGCGCCGGAACCAGATCGTCTGCCGTTGCGGAGACCGGCCGTTCCTGCAGCAACAGAGCTCCAAGTCGGCGCACCTCGCGAGCAATCACCCGTCCAGCGCGTTCATCCCAATCGACTTCGCGCTGCCAGGCAAGATGAACACCAAACAGTTCCTCCACACAAGCTTTTGTCAGCCGGCTGGCAAGAAGAATCTCCCCTTCCCCCCCGGGCTTCCCTTTCAGCTCTACCGCCACCAGCCACTCACCACTCTTGACTGCCGAGCGCGGTGACAGACGGCCACCGTGGCCACCACTGAGTAAGTAACGTCCACAACCTGGCTCCCGTTCGCGTCCAATACGGTCGGGAAAAGCAACCGCGAGCAGACGGCCAATATTTTCCGAATCGACAACCGGTTCGTTCGGGCTGACGGCTAATTTCTGCCGCCAGTAACGCGCGGCCCGCGCGACTTTCTCGTTACCACGCCGATCAATCCATTCCAGTTGATCGATCAGATCACTGTCACTGGCGCGACTGGAATCAGGCCGACCGAGCGAAACGCGCTCACCGAGCAAGGCCACAAGATCGGCGCCGAGGCCGGATGCGCCGTCTGCCTGAGCTGCCAGGAGCAATCTGGCCAGACGCGGATGGGTCGGCAACTGTGCCATGGACTCGCCCAGAGAAGTCATCCGGTCAGTCTCGTCCAGTGCGCCAAGCAGACGCAACAGGGTGCGGGCACCGGCGAGGTGACCCGTCGGCGGCGGATCGAGCCAGGCGAGTTGATCAGCATCCGTCACCCCCCAGCGGGCCAGATCCAGAGCCAGACCAGTCAGATCGGCACCGACGATCTCCGGCGGCGAGAAGGGGAGCAGTGCGCCGTGTGCCCCTTCACTCCAGAGACGATAGCAGACCCCCGGCTGCAGCCGGCCGGCACGGCCAGCGCGTTGATCGGCACTGGCCCGGGAGATGCGCACAGTATCGAGGCTGCTCATACCACGAGCGGCGTCGAAGCGGGGGCGACGCTCATAGCCGGCATCGATCACGACCGTCACACCCTCGATGGTCAGGCTGGTTTCGGCAATATTAGTGGCAAAGACCGCCTTGCGCTTGCGGCCCGGGAGGATCGCCAACTCCTGATCGCGAAAAGGGAGCTCGCCGTAAAGTGGGCGCAGATCAACCTGTCCGGCAAGATCGGCCAGTTGTTCAATGCAGCGTCGGATTTCAAAAGCACCGGGGAGGAAAACCAGCAGGTCGCCTGTTGTCTCACTCAATGCACGGCGTACGGTCGCCGGAACATATTCGGACAGTCGACCATGCGGCTCCTGAGCCAGATAATGCACCGCCACCGGATAGGCGCGCCCGGCACTGCTGAGCCGCGGGCAATCACCGAGTAATTGTGCCACCGGGGCGGCATCGAGCGTGGCTGACATGACCAGCAGTTTCAAATCGGGACGCAGGCCGAGCTGGGCATCGCGACACAGGGCAAGAGCCAGATCCGAGTTGAGATTGCGCTCATGGAATTCATCGAAGATCACCAGGCCGACCCCGACCAGTTCCGGGTCGCTTTGCAGCCGACGGGTCAGGATGCCTTCGGTCACCACCTCGATCCGGGTTGCTTTCGACACTTTGCGTTCGTAACGAATAGCGTAACCAACCGTGCCACCGACCGGTTCGCCGCGTAGATCGGCCATATAGCGGGCTGCGTTGGATGCGGCCAGACGGCGTGGTTCAAGCATGATGATCGATTGACCCTCCAGCCAGTCGGCATCAAGCAGCGCCAGCGGGACCCGGGTCGTCTTGCCGGCACCGGGCGGCGCTTCAAGAACAACTGCCGGATGCGTGGCAAGGGTCTGCAACAGTTCCGGGAGGACGAGATCAATGGGCAAGGATTGCAACATCAGACAGGCCTTTAATTAATCTGCCGATTCATATTTTGAACAAAGGATTTTGGATTGTCTCACGAAAGAGTACAGAAGGTGTCAAGAGCGAATAATCTGGCGCACAGCTACAAACAGTTAACGGCAACCGTCAATCCTGCTACACCGCATCGGCGAGGGGAAAAGTACAATGGATAGTGGTCCCCTTCCCGACCTGACTGTCGATAGCAACCCGACCACCATGCGCTTCGACCAGGTGCCGAACAATGGTCAGACCTAATCCGGTTCCGGCGATTGCCGTATTCGAGGCATCAGCACGATAAAATTTCTCGAACGCTTGTGCGGCCTGTTCATCGGTCATGCCGATCCCATCGTCGCGCACGCTGATATCACAGACACCGTTAAGCATCCGCGTCGAGACAACGATTCGACCACCACGAGGAGAGTATTTCATGGCATTGCTGAGCAGATTCTCCAGCACCTGCATCACCGCGAAGTGGTCGACAAAAACCCTGATATCGGTCGGGTTCAAATCGAGTTCGAACTGATGGCCGGACGGGCCATGCATGAACCCGGAGATCGCTTCTTCGCAAATCTCAGCGGCGGAATAGGACTGACAGGTCAAGGCGACCCCTTCACCGGCCTCAATCCGACTGATATCGAGCAGGTTACTGACGATTTCGGAGAGCTGTTCGGCCTTTGAATGGATCAACGACAGGTACTCAAGACGGGCATCAACGCCGATATCATCGGCCTGAATCAACAGATCGGAGTAACCGATCACCGAGGCAAGCGGCGTGCGCAACTGGTGCGCGGCCGTTGACAGGAATTCATCCTTGACCCGTTCAACTTCTCGCTCCCGGGTCACATCATGCAACAGGGTAATCCGCCCCTGGTCAGCGACGGTGGCACCAGATAGAGCTGAGGTTCTTGCATGGTAAATACGAACATTACCATCAGCCATGACAAACTCGAGGTCACGCAACACGTGGGTTTCACCCTGAGCCACAGCTTCCAGGTGCGCCCGCAGTTCAGGGTGAGAGATGACATCAAGAAGTGGAACGCCAAGGGAATCCCGCAGACAGATACCGAGCAGCTCCTCTGCCGCCTGATTCATCAGGACGATACGACGCTTGTTGTCCGTGGCAACCAGACCATCCGACATGGACCGCAGCAGTGTGTCAATTTGCATTTTGGCACGAGAGACTTCTTTGAGCGCTGATTTGAGATCGGTCTGGATACGATTGTGTTCCGTGACATCATTGTACGCCAGAACGACATGCGTCACGCGGCCGAGTGAATCGTGAATCGGTTGTCCGATCACATCAAAAAAACGACCATTCGCTTCAAAATTAGCGGCCGATTCCGGTCGCCCGGAAGCCATGACTTTACGATGGACACAGTTTTGAACAGCCTCTTCGGACCGGCAAAGGACATTCTGGCACATGGCGCCAGTCACGCTGCCGCCATCATTCAACAGCAATTCGCGCACGCGCTCATTGTAGGAGATAATTTGCATTTTCGGATCGAGCACCAACACGGCGGAGCCGACCGCCTCGAACACGGCCTTCACTTCCTGATGTGCCAGCTGCAGGCGTTCATTGGTCTCGCGCAGGTTTTCAAGGACCCGCTGAAAAGACTGGGTCACAATACCAATGGGATCGAGTTCCAGCAACGACCAGTCTTCAAGCTCTTCGGGACGCAGAGATTTGGTCCCCATGGTGTTCAGTAGCTGGTTGGTTTTATTACGGATATAATTAAAAGCGTCCCGGTTGATCAGGCGCAGTTCAGCATTCTCCGCCGTCAGGCGCGCAAGTTCATCCATAAGATCAGTTGACGGTGAACCGTCCTGACTAGTCGGCTTCATGACTGATAACGACCTCGTAATGCCCTTCCGGAAGTTTTTCAACCTGAGCTTTAAAACCCATATTCAAAGCCGCATTGGGGATGGTGACCACGGCATCGCGGCTGTCAGTCAGCACGCGCACCCTGATCGATCCGCGACGCAAGGATTCTGCATTTTGATTTAGCACTTTCAAGGTCGTCAACAAAGACGATGGACAGACCTGGCCACGGATATCGAGGACAGTTTCTTCAGGGGCAGTCATCATTTCATCTCCTTGCCGAGAACAATCCAGGAAACAACCCGGCCGCCGAGCCACGCGCCCGGCAACAAACCAACGACAAACAGGATACTCTGCAAAGCAAAAATGGGTAAGCCACCCCACAGATGCCAGACATTACAGCCGGGTGTCAACCGTGAACCGAAGGCCATCAGAAGTCCACCGGCAAAAGCGGCCATCATCTGCGAAAAGGGTACCTGGCCGTGCCAGCTCCATTCACGCAGACGCCAACTGGAGAAAGCAGCACCGAGGATAATCCCGCCTATCAAAGGGAACTGCATCAGGGCAACGGCATCGAATGACGGACCGGCACCACCTGAGAGGGTGTCGGCAGCAAACGGCAGGGACATCTGTACCGGTTGTGCATTGTAGATCGGTAACGACGCGACGTGTGCCGGAAACCACAACTGTTCAATCCAGGCCATCCATTTCAGGTACGATGTCGTCACCCCGAACGGAACTCCGGCGACCGCAGCAGATACAGCGAGCAAAACAGCCAGAAGCAACGCAGCGCGCCAGGGTTGCAGGTAGCCAGCCACCAGCGAGGTGCGCCGAAGTTGGCCACTTTGCTGCCAGCGCCAGAGCAGACTTCCGCCAAATAAAAGGGAGCCCAGCACCCACCACAAAGGTGAAACACCGGTTAATTGCGGCAAAGTGATCGACCTGGTAAACGTCAATTTGCGGGCCAGAGGCACGACATACTGATGCATTTCAGCATAGAGCCCGCTCCCCAATACCATCCCGACCAGGGCGATCAGCGCCAAACGACTGCCGCCGCCGAGTTTATAGAGTATGCCGATGACGCAACCACCGGAAAGGACCATCCCCAGACCAAACAGGATGCCACCAATCAGGCTGAACAGCGTTGGCGCACCAAAAAAGGGGAATGGAGAGCGGACCAGACCGATTTGCCGCTCAATCTCAAACAGGACAGCGGCAACAATGACCAGCAAAAGCAAAGGGCGGAGCATGAACGTACTGCGAAACAGGAACAGGTCACGAAACGCACCCGCCATACAGAAATCGGAGCGGTGTAAGATGAAACCGGCGGCAAGACCGACCAGAAGAAGTGCTGTGGCAACAAAAATCACAGAAAGCGTCATGAGCCTCCGTGCAGCGCAGTTAAATATTTCACGCTACGTCCCGGATTGTACTGAACATAAGGTGAGAATGTAAATGAAGAAAACGTAATCTTTTTTTCAGACCGGAAATTCACACAATAAGCAACCGATCAATCACTCCCGGAATCTGCTCTTCGTTGATGTTCCCGATGGCCAGACGCAGATAAGGGTCGAGCCCAGGACCAAACGCGGCTCCGGGAAGGCAGATGAGCTGTGCGTCAACCAAACGTCGTGCCGCCTGACGACTGTCAAGCCCCGGCCACGGATGACGCACCCAGGCAAAGAAACTGCCGCTGGCAGTCAATGAAAAGGGCAAATCGGGATGATCGAAGGCAGATTTGAACAGCGCGCTGCGCCGGGCCATCATCGCCGCTTTGCCCGCAACCCATTGGTCAAGCTGCTCGCAGCCGAATTGGATCGCCAGCTGAGTCAGACGGGGTTGACAGACGGCCATGCTGTCCTGAATCTTCAACGCTTGACGGATCAAATGCTCACCGGCGATCAACGCTCCGGCTCTGAATCCAGTCAAAGCAAAGGTCTTACCAAAAGATGCGATATGAACAAAGGTGTCACGCCACTGCGGGTCAGAGAAGAGTGTATGCGGCGCGCCATCAACAAAGGCGTTATAGGTCTCATCAAGAATCAGGGCAAGGTTGTGCTGCCGGGCCAGTTCAAACAGTTCACGGATCATAGCCGGTGGCAACACAGCCCCGGTGGGGTTACTGGGAGTCACCAACAACAAGGCCCGTGTTCGTGGCGTGATCAGCCGCGCCAGCTCGGCCGGGTCGGGTAAGCCATGCCGTTCGGGGACAAAAGGGGCAAAAACCGGATTGACCCCAAACGCGGCCAAAGCCATGGGATGATCAAAGTAAGCCGGTGCCTGGACGATGACTTCATCCCCGGCCCGACACAGGGAGGACATGGCTAACCAGAACGCCTGACTGGCACCAATGGTCAGGATCATCTCATCGGCATCAGGTGCAGCTCCGTAACGTCGGTCATACCAGGCGCTGACCGCCCGCCGTACAGCCGGGAGCCCTTCATCAGGTGTATAACGGGCAATATCCGCTGACTGCAACACCTTTCCGAGCTCCCCCACCAGTTCCGGCGCCGGGGCATAATCGGGAACCGCCTGGCATAAATCGATCAACGGCTTTCGTGGATCAGCCGGTGCCGCCGCCAGCCAGCCCTTAACCTCGGTAATCGGCGGCGGCTGGATATCGGTAATGTGAGAGGATAATTGAAACGGCATGGCTCACAACCTATACTTATAGTGTAATTTTAAATAATTATGCTTTCTTATATGCTTTATGATTACGCGATACGAATCACTTCAACCAGAAACTCCGCAACACGGACCATATCAGCCACAGCTACTGATTCACTGGTTGAATGAACATCTTGCATACCGGTACCTATAATCACTGTCTCGATGCCATAACCGTTAAAGATGTTGGCATCACTGCCGCCGCCACCAAGCCGGTCATTCATCTGTCGGCCCAACGCCGCTGCTGCGGCGTGAGCCAGCTTCACAATCCCCGCATCTTCCGAAACAGCCATGGATGGGAAGTCTGGATGAACGGTGGCCTGCACCGTGGCACGAACGGTCTGGCCGTCAATGGTCATCGTCAAGGCATCGGCCGCCTGTTCAAAACACTCAAGCATATGCGAGGTCTGTGCCGAGAGCTTGTCCGGGTTATGACTGCGGGCCTCACCCTTGAGCCGTACGCTTTCCGGCACGATATTAGTAGCGACACCGCCGGTGATTGCGCCGATATTTGCGGTGGTTTCAACATCGATACGACCGAGCTTCATCCGCGAAACAGCCTCGGCCGCGACGCGAATCGCCGACAGCCCCTTCTCCGGCTCCACTCCGGCGTGGGCGGCACGGCCGGCCACCTCAATCTCCATCCGATTGGCACCGGGAGCCCGTCGGACCATCCAGTCGACTCCGGGGGTGTCCAGGGCAAACCCGCGGCGGGAACGCACCAGAGAATGATCGAAATGTTTGGCGCCAATCAGACCGGCCTCTTCGGCAATGGTCACCACAACTTCAAGCGGCCCATGCTGGATCTGCTCTTCCCGCACGACCTCAAGGGCTTCAATCAGTTCGGCGATCCCGGCCTTGTCATCCGCACCGAGGATGGTAGACCCGGCGCTGCGAATCACGCCGTTATCTAAAATCGGCTCCACATTTTCACATGGACAGACCGTATCCATGTGTACTGAAAACAGAAGGGGCTCACCGGCACGCGTCCCGGGAAAACGGGCGACCAGATTGCCGACTTCCCCTCCGGTCGATTGGTCGGCCCGATCAAAAACAACATCCGCCCCGAGCTGACTGAAGCGTTCGGTCAAATAAACAGCCATCGCCCCTTCGGCCAGCGATGGACTGCTGATGGACGCCTGACGCATGAATTCATTTGTAATCCGATCCTGCTTGACCATATTTCCTCCTCTGTGTTATCGATACCGCCGCATAGACAGACGGTTCAGATCTTGGTTTAGACAAAAAATGCCTCTGGACGCGCAGCCCGTTTCATGCTAATAAGTTATGAAATTAAACATAGTTCAATATAATTATCACATAATTCAAGGCAGAAAGAGCGATGCAAAACGACTTCAATCCGCCGACTTCAAGCGCGTCCGCCCCACCCCGGCGCCCGATGATTCCTCTACTCTTGGCAGCAGTCTGTCTCGCATTGTGTATCGTCACCATCCCCCTGTTCTTCCGTGACCTGACCCCTTCGACCGAGGCCCACACCGCCGCACCACCAGCCCTGCCGGAAGTCCGCCGTGAAACCATCCACGCGACAATAGAAAACGGCGCAACAGTGTCGGCACTTCTGGGCAAGTGGCTGACCCCGGCCCAAATCACCGAGCTGGCGGCCATGAGCAAACCGGTCTTCCCTCTGGTCCGTATCGCAGCCGGCCAACCGTACAACATTTCATTGATCGATGATCGTTTCGACCGCTTCGAATACGATATCGACAGTGAAGAGCAGTTCATCGTCACTAGCGACGGAGAGACACTGAACGTTTCGCGTACTCCGATCGTTTACGAAACACGTTCAGAGCTGGTCGAAGGGACCATCCAGAGCTCATTGTTCGAAGCCGTCACCGCCGTCGGCGAGTCGGCCGAACTGGCGATGAATCTCGCTGATATTTTCGCCTGGGACATCGACTTCATCCTCGATATCCGTAGCGGTGATGCCTTCAAAGTGTTGGTCGAGCGCCGCTTCCGCGATGACAAACCGGCCGGTTATGGCCGCATCCTCGGTGCCACCTTCACCAACCAGGGGCAGACCTACCGCGCCTACCTGTTCAAGGATGGCGAGCACAGCGCATCTTACTACGACGAAGGGGGAGAGAGTGTCAGAAAAATGTTCCTCAAAGCGCCCCTCTCCTTTTCGCGCATCTCGTCCGGTTTTACAATGAAACGGTTCCACCCGATTACCAAAACCTGGAAATCGCACCCGGCCATCGATTATGCCGCCCCCACCGGCACCCCGATCAAGGCGGTTGGTGACGGTACCATCGTCAAAATCGGCAAAGACAGAAGCAACGGCCGCCACATCAAGCTGCGCCACAACGGCACCTACCAGACCCTCTACCTGCACATGAACGCATTTGCCCGCGGCATGAAACAAGGGAAAAAAGTCAGCCAGGGGCAGATCATCGGTTACGTCGGCAGCACCGGCCTGGCGACGGGGCCGCACCTTTGCTTCCGCATGTATAAAAACGGCACACCGGTCAACCCGGCCAAGGTACGCGCCCGTTCGGCGGAACCGGTCTCGGACGCTGCCCGGCCTCAGTTCTTTGCCGCCATCGAACCGATCGTAAACCGGCTTGAAAGCCCGACCCTGCTCGCGCGGCACGACCCCATGGAGTCGCCACGGCAATGAATGGCTGGCACGGTCAGGCCCTGCACATTGATCTGACCGCCGGCACCCTGCAGCGCCGGCAACTCCCCACCGACCTTTTGACCGGCAGCATCGGCGGCCGTGGTCTGGGAGTCCGCCTCCTTCGCGACACCATCCATCTCACCACCGACGACCCTGATCTGCCGCTGATTTTTGCCGCTGGCCCCTTATCAGGCAGCGGCGTTCCGGCCAGTGATCGCGTCGCAGTCGTCTCGCGCTCACCGCTGACCGGCACCGTCTTCGACGGCTCTGCGGGTGGCACCTTTGCCCGCGACCTTAAATCCGCCGGCGTCGATGCCCTGATCATTCAGGGCTGCAGTCCGCAGCCGGTCTGGCTGCGACTCTCCGGCACAGAGGCCAGCCTGCAGCCGGCTGCGCAACTCTGGGGGGGTGATATCCCGACCACCCTCGCCGCCTTGAGCGGCCACGGCAGCGTTGCGACCATCGGTACCGCCGGTGAAAACGGCGTCCTGTATGCCGGCATCCTCTTCGGTCAGGGCAATGCCGCCGGCCGTGGCGGTCTCGGCGCGATCATGGGGGGCAAACAGCTCAAGGCCATCAGCGTTCAGGGCGATCAGGCCACAACCATTGCCGACCCAACCCGACTGCAGAAAGCCAACCGCGACATCCTGCGCCTGTTTCGTGCCTCGCCACCGCTGTTCGGTGAATTCGGGCTGCAGGCCTTTGGCACTGCAACCTTCGTCGACTTGATGGCGCAGCGGCGCATGACGCCGACAGACAACTTTCGCGCCACGGTCTTTCCGAACAGCACACACTATTCCGGACCGGCCCTGCGCCACGCACTGCACCCGACCAGCGGTGGCTGCAACGGTTGCCCCATCGCCTGCAAAAAGTTCAACCACAGCGGCATTCCGCTGCCTGAATACCACACCCTGTCACACTTCGGCGCCCTGAACGGTCTCGACGATCTACCCGCTCTGCTTGCCGCCAGCGCCGACTGTTACCGCCTCGGTCTCGACCCGGTTTCGGCCGCCGTAACTCTGGCGACAGCGTCCGAAATTCGCGGTGACACTCTCACAGCAGCCGACCTGACACCACGCCTCGAAGCCATCGCCCAGTGCAAAGATGAGGGAGCCCTGCTCGCTCAGGGAGCACGCCGTCTGGCAGTTGCTCTCGGCCGGCCCGAGGTGGCGATGACGGTCAAGTCCCTTGAGTTACCGGCTTTCGACCCCCGCGGCGCTTACGGTCTGGCCCTGGCTTATTGCACCAGCGGCCGCGGCGGTTGTCACACACGCGGCAACCCCATCAGCTACGAAATCCTGCGCCGACCGGTGCCGACCGACCGCTTCTCCTTTGCCGGCAAGGCACGGATGCTGCGGATCGCCGAAGACAGCATCGCCGCCACCGACTCACTGGCCGTCTGCCGCTATGCCCTGTTCGGCGCCTCCCTTGAGGAGTACGCCGACGCCCTGTCCGCCGTCACCGGCGTCGATTACAGCAGCGCAGCGTTGGCGACTGTTGGCGCGAATATCGTCCTCACCGAGCGCAGCTACAATCTCGACAACGGCTTTACCGCCGACGATGACCTGCTGCCGGAGCGTTTTTTCACCGCCGCCGGCAGTCACGGTCAGGACACACAGGTGCCGGCTCTCGACCGCGACCGTTTTCTGGCCGAGCGCTGCACCTATTACCATCTGCGCGGACTGACCGATACCGGCACCTTTCCAGCGGCATCAGGACCGCTGCTGCCATGAAACGCCAGATCGCTTTCTACCGAAATAAACTGCTGCAGGACGGCAGCGCCATCGACCAGGGGCTGGCGCTGCTGGCTCAGGACGATGGGATCATCAGCAGCGGACCCGACGATCTCTGCCAGCTCGGTGCGGCCGTCCTCACCCGACTCGGTGGCTGCGCCCTGATTCTGGCCCGACCGCCACTGCCGATAAGCGAATGGCTCATCGCCCACGCCGGCAGTGCCGACACCCTGATCCCACCGGACAGCGAGACCCGCACTTTTTTGCACGATATCCCGATTCTGCGCCGGGATGAATTTCGATCTGATCCGGTCGCCGCCTTAACCGCACGGCTCGGGCAACGCAAGGGTGTTCTGGTTGAAGGGATCGGCCTGGTCGCCGTCGGCCCGCTCACCCTCGAGCAGGCCTACGTCAATCTCTCCTCGCTGTTTCACGCCCTGTTTGTCAAAACCCTGCACGATTTACTACTGCAACCTTGCGGGCCACAAGAACAGGCCCTTCTCGCAGCCGTACGGGCTTGGACAACCCCGCTAACACTCGCTGGCCTGGCGTTTTGCGACCGTGCAGATTTGAATGGGAACACCCAGATCGCACATGAGATGGAGCGGGTCGGCCGGTACACCGTCGAACAGAGACTGGTCGATTCCTTTTTCGGCAACATCAGCTGTCGCGATGACCAGCAGATCTTTATTTCACAGACGGCGGCCAGTCTTGATGCCCTGAGCGGCTGTATCGACCCGGTCCCCTTCGACAATTCAACCACCTGTGGCATCACCGCCTCCAGTGAATTATTGACCCACCGGCGCATCTACGAGCAGACCGATGCCCGCACCATCCTGCACGGCCACCCCAAGTTTGCCGTCGTGTTGAGTATGCACTGTGCTACCCGTGACTGCGCCATAGACGATTGCTGGCGCGATTGCCCACAGGTGCGTGATTGTGTCGGCACACCCATTGTCGCCGGAGAAGTCGGCGCCGGCGGCCTTGCGGACAAGGTCGTCCCGGTGATCGCTAACAGCGGTGCCGCGATCGTTTACGGTCATGGCGTTTTCACCATCGGCCACCACGATTTTGCCGAAGCGTTCACCAAACTGCTGCAGATTGAGCAGGCCTGCCGCGATGAATATTTCCGTCGCGTCGATGCGAACAGTTGACTATTTGTCATAATTCGGTTTAAATAGTGAGATTCAGTAGCTTTTCTGCCACTTTAATTTATCCTGTCCAGCCACAGGGGGCCGCATGGCATCAGCAAAAAAACTCGGCGAACTTCTCGTACAGGAAGGGGTTATCACCTCTCACCAACTCGAAGAGGCGCTCAAGTACCAGGTGATCTTCGGCGGTAAACTCGGCACCAACCTGATTGAACTCGATTTTGTGCAGGAGGATGACATCGCCAAAACCCTGAGCAAGATGCTCAGAGTGCCGCTGGTCAGTGGTGATGAGCTGATCGGCATCAGTGAAGAGATCATCCGCCTGATCCCGCGTGACATGGCCGAGCGCTACCAGACGGTGCCGTTGCACCTTGAGCACCGCAAGTTGACCCTGGTCATGGCTAACCCGGCCGATCTTAAAGCAATTGATGAAATCGCCTTTCGTACCGGTTATATCATCCGACCGGCGGTCGCACCGGAAGTCCGGCTGATCCTTGCCCTTGAACAGTATTATCATATCCCGCGCGAAATCCGTTACGTTCAGGTCAGCAAAAAGATTGAAAGAATTCTCGCCGAAGGCGGTAGTGAACCTCGCCGCACCCCGGCGATCAAGCAAGAGTCCTCCAGTTTGCCATCGGCAAAGGCTGATGCAGCAGCAAAGGCCGCTGCTGAGAAAGTCGCTGCCGAGAAGGCCGCTGCTGAGAAGGCCGCTGCTGAGAAGGCCGCTGCTGAGAAGGCCGCTGCTGAGAAGGCCGCTGCTGAGAAGGCCGCTGCTGAGAAGGCCGCTGCTGAGAAGGCTGCGGCTGAGAAGGCTGCGGCTGAGAAGGCTGCGGCCGAGAAAGCTGCGGCCGAAGCTGCCGAAGAAGTCATGGAGTTGATGGAAGCCGATATCGTCGAGGAAGGGACTGAAGACCTCGATGACCTTGATGCCCTCGGCGTCCCACGGGTCTTCCAGACCCTGGCCGAAGCAGCGGACCGTGAAGATATCGCCGAAAGTATCGCCCGCTTTGTCGGTCGCGACGTCGACCGTTTTGCCATGTTCCAGATACGCGGCGATACGGCGCACGGCTGGCGGATGATGATCGACAATAAACCGAACACCAACTTCACAGCCTTCAGTGTCACCCTTGATCATCCATCGATTTTGAAGACGGTCACCGACACGGCCAGCTACTATATCGGCCCGATTCCACAATCGAGTGCCGACAACCTGCGCCTGGTCGAGGAACTCGGCGGCACCCCGCCGCGCACGGCGCTCCTGGTCCCGGTCATCGTCATGAGTCGCGTCGTCACGGTGCTTTATGTCGACGACAAGCGCGCCAACCTGTCGGAGCGGCTGATCGATCTGCAAAAGCTGGCCGCAAAAATGGCGATGTCGTTTGAAATCCTCATTTTGAAAAACAAAATCCTGTTGATGTAATCCTGGATTCCGCACCATTTTCCGAGCGCCCTGGTGTATTGATACCGGGGCGTTTTCGTATGAGCTGATGAACTATCTCGTCCACCTCTATCTCTCCACCCCCGGCCCGCTAGTGCGTCTCGGCAACCTGATGGGCGACTTTGTCAAAGGCCGCCTCGAGCTGAGCGGCTACGCCGGACCGATCCTGCGCGGCCTGCGCCAGCACCGCTTTGTCGATAGCCACGCCGCCAGCAGCGCGGCCTTTCAGACCAGCGTTGATCGTCTTGCACCAGAATTCGGCCGTTACCGGCCGATCATCGTCGATATCGCCTACGATCATATTCTGGCGCGACACTGGGATTGTTACAGCCAACAGACCCTGGTCGAGTTCACCGCCGAGACCTATCAGTTGCTGACCGACAACGATACCCTGCTGCCCATGGCCATGCGCAGTGTCGCCAAGCGGATGATCGCCCACGACTGGCTTACCTCCTACCGGCGGCAGGAGGTGGTCGCCACGGTATTACACCGGCTCGGCAGCCGCATGCGCCGCCCTAACCCGCTGGCCGAGGCTTATGACGATCTGGTCGCAAATCTCGATGCCATGCAGGACGACTGTCACACCTACTTGCAGCAATGCCGGACGGCTGTTGAAGAGAGTGGCATTTGAACCAAACAGGGATAAACTACTGTTCACCGAATCTTGTTGCATAAGGAGCCTGCCATGCCCGCGCCTCCAACCCATAGTACGCCCGTCGGTTACATCCTCTGGCTGTTCGGCTTTATCGGCGCCCACCGTTTCTACTTTGGCCGTCCGGTCTCCGGCACTATCTACTTCTTTACCCTCGGCCTGCTCGGCATCGGCTGGATCGTCGATCTGTTTCTGATACCGGGACTCAGCCAGCAAGCCAGCCAACGCTATCGCATCGGACCGATCGACTACACGGTCGCGTGGATCCTGCTGACCTTCCTCGGCCTGCTCGGCATTCATCGCTTTTATCTGGGGAAGTGGGGAACCGGCCTGATCTATCTGCTGAGTGGAGGGTTGTTTGGGCTCGG
>DDWE01000098.1 GCA_002345625.1 Desulfuromonadaceae bacterium UBA2294
CTCGCCCCGCCAGGCGACCGACTTTTTGCCCAGGCGGCAGCAAAAAGTAGGCAAAAATGCCTTCCCCTGGTCCGCCGTCGCTTGTTGAGCTATGGCGTGACAAGCGCGGGACACTTTTGTCGCCGGTTGGCTTGACTTCGTAGCGGTGACGCAGCAACGGACCGGGCCCGATGTCTTAGGGCCCTCCTTTCGGTTGGTGCGGTGAATGTTTTGACCTTTTGTTTTAGTCCGTCATGTATAGCTCTTGAAGGTTTACAAGCAAAGCCCCTCGTTGCGTTCAACGAGGGGCTTTTTCATACGAGAATCAATGGCGCTGTTCAGGAATAAAACCTCTCCCTCTCCACCAGATAGCGACACGGTACAAACCGTTCCCCATGCCGTTTCGCCAACTCTTCCAGGGTGCGGCGGATGTTCATGAACCCAATACTGTCAGCCCATTTGCACGGCCCACCGAGAAACGGCGGGAAACCGGTACCGAAGACCATGCCGGTGTCGATATCCTCAGGGCTGGCGACGACCTTTTCATCCAGACAGCGCCCGGCCTCATTGATCATCAGGTAGAGCAATCGGTTGCGATCGTCGTCTGTCGCTGATCGATCTTTACCGAGTCCCAATGCAGCCTCGGCGGCAAGGTTGGGGCCTTTGCTGTGCCCCTGCTCATAGTTGTAGAAGCCGAGCCCGCCCTTTTTGCCGGTCAGGCCGCTGGTAGCCGCTTTGCGCATCACCGGGCTTTCGGGCAGGTAGGGGAAGGCGGCGCACAAGGTGCTACCAACCTCGGCGCCAATGTCGAGGCCGACTTCGTCGATGAGGCGAAACGGACCCATCGGCAGGCCAAAGAGTTTCATTGTGCGGTCGATGCTGAGCCAGTCGACCCCTTCTTCGGCCATGATGCAGGCTTCGTTCAGGTAGGTGCCGAGAAGTCGGTTGACCAGAAAACCGGGCCGATCGGTGACAACGATCGGTGTCTTGCCGAGTTTGGTGGCAACGGTGAACAAGGTGGCGATTGTCGCGTCAGAACTTTTGGCCCCGCGGATCACTTCGACCAGCGGCATCTTGTCGACCGGGTTGAAGAAGTGCAGTCCACCGATCTGTTCCGGCCGCTGGGCAACGTCCTGCATCTCGCTGACCGACAGGGCCGAGGTGTTGCTGGCAAAGGTGGCGGTCGGTTTGAGCTGGGGTTCGGTCTGCGTGATCACCTGCTTTTTAATCGGCATCTGCTCCACGACCGCTTCGATCACCAGATCGGCTGCGCCGAAATCGGTTGAGTCGCTGCTGCCGGTGATCAGGGCCATCTTCTGCGACAGCTCTGCTTCACCTTTCCCTTTTTTACTCAGTTCGTGGCGAAACGCCTCGCGGATCTGGCTGATGCCGGTCTCTACTGCCTCCGGGCGGATATCGTTGAGTTGAACTGGAATCCCCTTGCTGGCGAACAAGTGTTCGATTCCGGCTCCCATCACCCCGGCACCAATAACCGCGGCCCGGTTGATGTCTGCAGGTTTGGCGTCGACGCCGGCTCCTTTTTTTGGCCGTTGCGACAGGTGAAAGAGGTGGATGAGATTCTTACTCACCGGAGTGATAATCATCTCTCCCAGACCTCTGGCCTCCAGGGCGAGTCCTTTTGCCATGGGCAGCCTGAGGCCCTGCTGTATGACGGAAATCGCCTTGAGTGGCGACGGGTAATGGCCACCGGTTTTGGCGTGGGTCGTCTTCTTTGCCGTGGCAAAGAGAATGGCGCGACCGATGGGGTTCTTCTCCAGCAACAGGGAACGCCAGCCACCGCGCTTCTGCTGGCGCACTGTCAGCACCTTGCTGCCATTGTTGGCGACTTCGCGTGCGAGTGTGACCGCTGCCGCTTCCAGGTCGGCGTGTTTGACCAACTTGTCGACCAGGCCGATACGCTCGGCTTCCGCAGCGCGGACCGTGCGGCCGGTGAGGATAATATCGAGAGCCTTTTCAATCGAGATCAGGCGTGGCAACCGCTGGGTCCCGCCGAAACCGGGGAAGATGCCGAGCTTGACTTCGGGCAGGGCGATGGCGAGGTCCTCACTGGCCACCCGGTAGCCACAGGCAAGGACAAATTCGGTGCCGCCGCCCATGCAGTGTCCGTTGATAGCGGCGACCACCGGGTAGGGGAGTTCGGCGAAGCGGCCAAGAATGCGCTGCCCCTCCGCCGCCAGGGCGGTCCCTTGAGTGACATCGGTCACCTGCTCAATTTCGTTGATATCGGCACCGGCAATAAATCCGGAATCCTTGCCACTGAGGACGATGGCAGCGGTGATGCCGGTTTTATGCTCAAGCTGTTCGGCGATCTGGTCGAGGTCGCGCAGGAAGCCGGCATTGAGGACGTTGACCTTCTCCTCTGGCGCATCGAGGATGATGCGGGCGATCCCTTCTTTGACCGTAAACTGCACATTCCCACTCATCTGGTCTCCTTTGGCATCAATCCATGACTGGCTACGCATGCTGATACAAGGATAACCGCCCGAGACGCAAGAGCAAGGAAGTAGCTGAAATCATTAATTGTGATTGAGGCAGAACGTCAGACGTAGAGTGAATAGCGCGATCGGCTTGTTTTGCGTTAAAATTAATGATGAGATCAACCTGAACCAGGAGGCAATCCATGTCCGATTTCAAGCCTTTAACCGGTGGCTGCCTGTGCGGCGCCGTTCGCTACACCCTGACCGCAGCGGTGCGCCGGGTGGTCAATTGTCACTGTACCCGTTGCCGCCGTATCAGCGGCGCGGCGTTTCAGACCGTGTTTCTGGTGCACACCGGAAACTTTCATCTTGATCGTGGTGCCGACCAGTTGACGAGTTACGGCGTTTCGCCCCAGACGCAAAAAAACTTCTGCTGTATCTGTGGCTCTGCGATCTATAACAAACTGGAGCGGCTGCCGAAACATGTGCTGTTGCCGATCGGCTCTCTCGATGATCCGAATGCGGTAGCGCCGGAGATCAACATTCACTGTGAGAATATGCTGCCGTGGGTGCTGGATATTATGGCGTTGATGAATTTTCCGCGTAGTGCGGAGGAGGGGTGAGGGTAGAAGGAGTGAGGAGTGAGGAGTGAGGAGTGAGGAGTGAGGAGTGAGGAGAAATTGTGCGGGCCGCACTGATCACCAGTGCGGCCCGTTTTGTTTTTTGTATGTCGCCTGCTAAGCGCTTGGCCGCAGCGCTTCGGCGACGACTTCGGCGATATCCTTGACCTTGACGTTGTCAGCCTGATCCTCATCCTTGAGACCATCTTCGAGCATGGTCATGCAGTAGGGGCAGGAGACGCAGATGGTGTCGGGTTTCTGCTCGAGGCCTTCCTTGACCCGGTCGATATTGATCCGGCTGCCGGTATGCTCTTCCATCCACATGCGCCCACCGCCGGCACCGCAGCAGAATGAGTTGTCGCCGTGGCGCGGAAACTCGGCCGGGGTCGATCCAGTGGCGGCCTGCAGCACCCGACGCGGTTGGTCGTAGATGTCGTTGTGACGGCCGAGATAGCAGGAGTCGTGAAAAATGGTGCGACCGAGGTCCGCACTTTTCGGTAGTTTGAGGCGGCCGGAGCCGATCAGTTCATCAATGAGCTGGCTGTGGTGGATCACCTGCAGCTTTATGTCGTACTGTTTGTAGTCATTGGCCAGCGTGGTGAAGCAGTGCGGACACTGGGTGATGACTTTGACGACACCTTTTTCTTTCAGCATGGCGACGTTGGCTTTGGCGATCTTGTCGAAGACGTACTCGTTGCCGAGGCGTCGCAGGGAGTCGCCGCAACAGGGCTCGTCCTTGCCGAGGATTCCCCAGGAGACGCCGGCCTGATCGAGGATGGTGGTGAGGGCGACGGTGACCTGCTTGCTGCGGTTATCAAAGGCACCGGCGCAGCCGACGAAGAACAGGTATTCAGTCTCGCCCGGTTTGAAGCTGCGGTCGCCGAGCAAAGTCGCCCATTTGCCGCGCTCGCCGGGGGCGATCCCCCAGGGGTTGCTGCGTTGCTCCATGTTTTCGAACAGGTTGAGCAGCTCCTCGGGGAACTTTGCTTGCATCTGCACCAGATGGCGACGCATATCGACCAGCTTGGGCAGATGTTCGATGAAGACCGGACAGGCTTCCATGCAGGCTCCGCATGAGGTGCACGACCAGATCGAATTTTCATCCATGCTTCCTTTGCATGCCCCGTCAAGGAGGTTTACCGGGAGATCCTGTCCGCTCCTGAGTGCCGGGCCGTTGGCGAGTAGATTGGCCTGAATGGTTTTGATCAGCAGGCGAGGATTCAAGGGTTTGCCGGTCTTGTGGGCTGGGCAGGCATTCTGGCAGCGGCCGCAGGAGGTGCAGGCAAAGGAGTCGATAAGGTCCCGATCGGACAGTTCGTCAACGCGCCCGGCACCAAACTGGTTTCCGGCAGCAAAGGTCTCTCGGCGCTGAGTATTCGGTTTGCCGTCCCGGTGTAAAAAACAGTTGGCGATGGCGGTAAAGACATGGAGATGCTTGGTGAAGGGGATCAGAACAAGGATGAACGCCAGCAGAGCGATAGCGTGCAGCCACCAGTAGGTGTTGTAGGCCAGCGTCGGGTTATTGCCGGACAGGATGCTTGAAAGCCAGTTGGAGACCGGCATCGCCGCCGCC
>DDWE01000009.1:0-40602 GCA_002345625.1 Desulfuromonadaceae bacterium UBA2294
CCGAGATCCAGGGCGACGGCTTCAAATCCCTCGCTGAAGGTGATCGTGTGAGCTTTGAAGTGACTCAGGGTCAAAAAGGCCCGCAGTCGGCTAACGTGCGCCGTATTTAATTCGCCGCACCTGTATTTGCCAAAGAGCCCCACGGATACTCGTGGGGCTCTTTCTTCTGACGGCAGTTGTTCGCGGAACAATCTTGATTCCGGTCGTATTTGGTCGGGGCAGGATGTGACTTAAGGGATAGATACGATGGCCAGAAAACCGAATTACGGCTTTGAAAAGCGGCAGAAGGAACTCGCTAAAAAGGCCAAAAAAGAAGAGAAGAAAAAGGCCAAACAGGATGGGATCGCGCAGGAGGAAGGCGAGGAGACTAAGGACGAAGCGGCAGACGACACTTTGGTATAAGGGCGTCATTGCCCATTGTCTGTAGATATTGTCTGTGGCCGCGCCGCAACTGGCGTTGATCGACGTTACTGAGCCTCAGCTTTAATCGGCCGGTTTCTGGCGGCTACAGCTTGTTGAGCATGTCGAAGCTTCCGGTCACCCACCTGTAAAAACCCCGTGTTCTTCCTGCCTAGAAAACCTTGAACAACAACAAACTTGATTTTTTGCAGGGCTGTCCGTCATCATGAGGGCAGAACTCTTTATTGTCGACAGCGGTGCATCTTCAGCATTGGAGATCTGTACGTGCTGTTGTCTATTGCAGAATGGGGAAGGAGTCGCCCTTGGCCTCTCTGGATTTTGAACTCGAAAAAAATAATTTCAGAAAATATTACGTTGCCCATCGATCTTTGTTTAAAGGGGCCCAATACGCCTATATCCAGACGATTAACTCCCTGATCGCGCAGTCCGGTATCGGCGAGGTGACCAAGGTCGAGGGCCGGGTCAAGGATCAAGAGGAATGTATCAAGAAGTTTCACCGCAAATATCAGGGGAAGCTTGAGGCCGAAGAACAGCCCTATGAGATTAAGGATTTTCTTTCCGATTTGATCGGTATCCGTGTCGTCTGCCTGTATGAAGATCAGATTGCCCTGGTCGCCGCTTTACTCCAGGCGCACTTCCGGACCATTGAGGTTACCGACAAGATCGCAGCGGTGGAGAGCACGGAGGATCTTTTCGGCTACAAGGGACTGCATCTGGATCTGGCCCCGGATCAGACGATTGCTGCTGCGTCGAAGGAGGGTACCGAGGCCAACTATCCTTTCGAGGTGCAGATCCGCTCCCTGATCCAGGATGCCTGGAGTGTGCTTGATCATAAGATTAAATACAAAAAGTCGATTCCCAACGACCTCAAGCGACGCATCAACGTCCTTTCAGCTCTGTTTGAACTCGCCGACCGTGAGTTCAAGGAGATCCGCAACGCCACCAGTGCCCTCATTCAGCAGGCGACGGTTGATCCTCTCGGCGATGTCCCTCCGACCAATGGTGCCGTGGCCGGCGATGCGCTGGCCGCGACCAGCGGCAAGGCGATCAACGCCTTCAGCTTCCTGCGGGTGGCCGGTCATTTTTTCAAGGATTTCGAATTTGAGGACTACAAAGTTGATAACTTTGTTCAAGTGATCCTGAGGACCGACGGTAATTTTAAAAAGGCCGACCTGCACAAGAGCTTGCTGGAGAACCTGAAGGTCGTCCGGGATTATCGCGACGACTTCGTGCTGGAAAACCCTGACAGCACCTTCAGCCCCTACACGTCGATCCGACACTGTCTCTACTTGTATGATCGGGAGAGTTTCAGTCGCATCTTGTCCAGTGGGCCGCGAGATCGATTTGTCGGTTGGTTGAAAAAATATCACGAAGATCGCACCGAGCCGTCAGGTTGAAGTGCCATGAATAGAAAAAAGGCCGACAATCCTGCTGCAGGTTGTCGGCCTTTTTAATTTACGGGTAACTCGTGTCTGACCCGAATCAGCCCTGCCACAGGGTCCATGACAAATCGTTTTTATCTGTGCTCCAGGTGAATTTTGCGTTGCAAGTCAGGCACTGGTAATCCTGCTCTTCGAAGCCGCGCGGGCCCTTCCCCTTGAAGATGCGGGGTTCGTCGAGTTTTGTCAGGTATTCGTGCGGCTTGCCGTTGCGTGATTTCTTGGCCTGTTCTGCACACAGTTCACAGATATTCATCGGGCTCTCTCTTTATCCGGATACTGCCAAATTGGGACGATGAGTGCATTGTTGCGAGCACTATTTGCAGCGCATGGTCTTCTTGCCGTCCTCAAACAGCACCTCGACTTTTTGCGAACCGATGACGCGCTGAACCAGCCCAATTCCAAAAACAGGATGTTTGATCAAGGCTTTAGCCTTGTAGGCATCATGCATGGAATATTCCGTTGCCTTGGCCGTGTTCATGTTCGGGCGCAGGAGTTCCCACTCTTTTCGCTCGTTATCTTTATGCAGCAGGCTCTGGCGCAAGCCCGGCGGTTTGGCAACGGTGGGGGGGCGATATTTGTGCTGACGATTGCAGGCACTGCATTGCACTTCAGCCGGCACCTCTTCGGCCATGGTGACAATGGTGTGGTCGGTGTTCTTGCGGCATTTTGTGCAACGGGCTTCGATTCGATCGCCAGTCGAAGGAGTGGTGCTTTGCATGGTGGTGCTCCCTTGCTCTCTGCCAAGATCTTTACTGTGTAAACCAGGGAGACAGCTGGCGTCGACAGGAGGACTTGACAATTGATGTGCTGGAAAACCCGGCACGACCGTCAGATCTCCTTGAGCCGCAGATGCATCTCCGTACGGTTTAAAGGACGGTGGTGGTTTGTGGGAGGATCTGATGTGGACATGCTTATGGTCATAGTACACCCTTTCGCAAATAAAAGATACCGGCCGGACAAAAAGTCGTGTGCGTTCGCAGAGGGGTGTTTTCGGGGGACATCCTTTGGCTGTGTTGATGGTCGATCCACAGGGTGTCGTTCTTTGTTCCACGACTTCGGTATGTCAGGACGGTGCAGCCGCCACGATGACTAGGCGTCGAGATATTGGCCATACAGGTTGCCGGCTGGAGGGGCACCCCGTTTTTCTGCCGAAACCCAGACCTCATCTGTGTCAAAGGGGATATCTCGATTGTGGGCGACCAGAGCCTTGACCACAAACCAGCCGACCTCGCCACTTTCGGCCAGTCGTGTGATCTCCTCGATGGCTGTGCGGTTGTCGAAAGAGACCGGCCGGTAAGGGCGGGGCGAGAGCAGGGCGTCATAGATGTCGCAGACGACAATAATTTCAGTCAATGGGTCGATATCCCTGATGCCACGTGGGTAACCACTGCCGTTGCGACGTTCGTGATGATCGCGGGCGACGGTGACGGAGAGGCGGCGATGGTCGCCCAGAAAGTAGCTCAACAGGACACTGCCGGCCACCGGATGGTGGTTCAGGTGCTGGCGCTCGGCAAAGGTCAACGGCGTCCTTTTTTTGAGAATGTGCAGTGGTACACAGATTTTGCCGATATCGTGGGTCGGACTGGCCAACGATTCGCGAATGCGCTCTTCGCCGTCGGGAAGCAGGTCGTTGGCCAGCAGGGTGGTCAAGGCAAAGACCATTAATATATGCCGATAGGTGCAGATGTCGTAGCGGCGGAAGTGGTCGAGAGTCTCCAGGCAGGGGAGCTCCATATGGATGGCACGCATGGTGTGGAGCAGTCCTTTGATTTTTTCCTGTCCGTGAAAGATGGTCCGATACGCCGGGCTGTCAAGAAAATAAATCAGGTCACTCCGTACACAGCCGTAGCTCAAGAGCGAACGTGGCGAGCCCGAACGGCTGTTTCGGGCGGCGACCCCGGCCAGAACCGATTCGTCGATCGTGGTCCCGGCCGGGAGCAGCAACTCTCCGTCGAGGGTGTTTACCGGGTACTGCAGGGTCATTTCGGACATGAGTCCCCCATGGGCAGCAGTGTTTGCGGCAATCTGAACGCTTTGATTCTATCGCTTTTTTCAGGGAAGGGAACCGGAACCCAGGGAAAAAATCCTGGTGTAAAAGACTGCACAGGGGCGACCCTGTTGGCATCGACAGTTAAACAGCCCCGATCTTGATCCTGAATGTTCGATCAGGGGCAACAGCTGCCGATGGGCAGGCGCAGAACGATCACCTCGACTTGACTGCCGGCCTCCAGCCGTGCCCCCGCTGCAACCGGCAGCAGGGCGTCGCCACCGGCCAGAGCTCGATTCTGGTTCGACCCCTGGCGATCTGAGGGGAGAAAGCGAAAGGCGCCGTTTTCGCCCTGCAGGGTCCCCCAGAGAAACGACTGCCGTTTCGTGTCGCCACTGACCGTCGCACCGAGTTCGACCCGCAGTTTAGGCGGTAAAGGCGCCAGACAGCCGGCAAGGCGACGCAGGGCCGGGCGGACGAAGAGCTCAAAGGTCGCAGCGGCGGCGGCCGGATTTCCCGGCAGGCCGAACACCGCCTGTCGACCGATGGTGCCGAACAGGACCGGCTTGCCCGGTTTGATCGCCACTTTCCAGAAGCCGAGCTCGAAACCGTACTCCTGCAGTACCTCCTGCACGTGGTCACGGTCGCCGATGGAGACGCCGCCGGTGGAGAGCAGTAGATCGGTCTGCAGACCGGCGGCGATGCGATCGGCGAGATCGTCACGGCTGTCGCGGGCGATGCCGAGGGAGAGCAGTTCGCACCCCTGTTCGCGCAGGCGGGCGCCGAGCAGGTGCAGGTTGGTGTTGATGATCTGCCCCGGTCCCGGCGTCTGCCCGAGGTGGACCAGTTCGTCACCGGTGGAGAGCAGGGAAACGCGCGGTTTGGGGTGGACGCGCAGGCGCACAATGCCGGCGGCGGCGAGCAGGCCGATTTCGCCGGCGTGCAGCAGAGTGCCGGCGGCCAGCAGCGGCGTGCCGGCGGTAAACTCCTCGCCGCGCTGGCGCACATGCTGTCCTGCTGTGATCGGGCGCTGCAGCTGGATCTGATCGTTCCCGACAGTCACATCTTCGATCGGCACCACCGTATCGCAATCGGCCGGCACGACGGCGCCGGTCATGATGCGTACCGCCTGACCGGTGGCGACGGTTCCGGCATACGGGTGACCGGCATAGGATGCACCGCAGATCGGCAGGCATGCTCCAGCCTTGATGCCGGCGGCAGAAAAGGCGAAACCGTCCATGGCTGAATTGTCGGCTGGCGGCAGATCCCATCCGGCGTGGATCGCTTCGGCAAGAACATGACCATAGGCCGCATCAAGGGGGAGGTCAACCGGTGGGAGCGGCTGCAGGCGATCGAGGATGATGCGCAGGGCTTCTTCGTAGCTGTGCATCGCGTTAACTCTCCTTCGGGTCCATTAGGTCGGGGAGCGGACAATTGGCAGTCAGAGTGCGGACTTCACCGTCCAGGCGCCGGTATTCATCAAGCAACTGTCGCGCTTCTGGCGTCAGGGTCGTTGCGCCGCCGCCGTTGCCGCCGGTGCGGCGAGTGAACAGGGGGAACGGGGCGATGCGCTCCATCTCCTGCAACTGCGCCCAGGCTTTACGGTAGGCGATGCCAAGTTCACGGGCGGCGGCATTGATTGAACCGGTGGCATCGATGGCCAGCAACAGCCTCTCGCGGCCGGTGCCGATCAGCGGCTGTCCATCGATTTCGAGCCAGACTTTGCAACGGACTGTGCAGCGGCTCATGCCAGAAACCTTTGTTCGATGAAATCGGCGATAGCGTCCGGTTTGTTCAGGGGCAACGACGGTACATCCAGACTCAGGCTGCTGTTGCTGGCGACCGCGATCAGGGTCGGGTCGTGGCTGCTGCCGCGACAGAGCAGTGGCCGGTTGAGTTCGGCGCGGTGGACTTCGATCTTTGGCAACGGACTGCGCTTGAACCCTTCGGTGATCAGGATGTCGACCTTGCCGGCAAAATTGGCCAGCAGTTCATCGAGGGTCGGTTCGAGGTCGTGACGCCACATCAGGGCCGATTTGGATGCGGAGCTGATGGCGGTGACGGCCGCACCGGCGGCGGTCATGCGCCAGGTGTCTTTGCCCGGATGGTCGATCTCGAAGCGGTGTGCATCGTGCTTCAGGGCGCCGACGGTCCAGCCGCGGGCTGTCAACTCGGCGATGACCTGTTCGATCAGGGTCGTTTTGCCGGTGCCGCTGCTGGCCACAAAGGTCACCACCGGTGGTGCGGCGTGCAGCTGTTGCAGGTCGGCCGGTGTGTTGAGATTGCAGAGCGCTCGTCGCCAGCCCGGCGGAAGGTCAATCGCCTCGACATAGCGTGGGTGCAGGCGGTCCAGCAATCGGATCAGACGAAATTCGCCCTGTGCCAGCTGCTGTTCAATCAGCGGCAAGGCGTCGCGCCGGTAGCAGGCGATCAGCGGCTCGATACCATTCGACGTGCGTGGCACAACGGCCAGAGCGTCATCGGTGCGGGCGGCGAGCAGGGTCCGCAGCAACGTCGGCGACGGGTAGGGGAGATCGCAGGGGAGAACGCAGACCCAGTCGTGTCGGGAGTGGCGTAGCGCAGTCTCCAGCCCGCCGAGGGAGGAGCCGGGGGAACGATCAGGGTAGGTCGAGACCATGGCGTTGGCGAGGTCGGGGCGGTCACCGGCAATAATCACCTCGTCGCAGACCGCCTGCAGGGCACGCAGGCCGCGGGAGGCCAGCGGCGGCCCGAGCGGGGAGGGTGACAGCTGCGCCTTGTCGCTGTGCATGCGGGTGCTGCGGCCACCGGCAAGCAGGGCGCCGCTGACCGGCGGGGACAAATTTTCCTCGTTATGCGGAATTTGCATAGCGAAAAGAATGCCGGCGATGCTATAGTTTGTCAAGTCGAAAAAATTTATTGATTCGAATATTCATATGTAATAGTGTTGAGTCCGCTAACCACCTTTCGCACAAGGAGAAACGCGATGTTTGGTCTCGGTACAACAGAAATGATGATCATCTTGGTGCTGGTCCTGATTATCTTCGGCGCCGGCAAGCTGCCGCAGGTCGGCAGCGCACTCGGCAAGGGGCTGCGCAACTTCAAGGAGGGGGTGGCAACCGTCAACGAATCCGACGAAGAGAAGAAGTCGATCGATTCGTAAACCTTTGCACATGACTGCTCCCAATCGCGACGGCTTTGGCCGCATCATTAACTACCTGCGTCTGTCGATCACTGACCGCTGCAACTTTCGCTGCCGCTATTGCATGCCGGAAGACGGCGTCGACAAGCAGGCGCACGCCCAGATCCTGCGTTACGAGGATCTGCTGCGCATTGCCCGCAGTGCGACAGCACTCGGCATCGACAAGATCCGTGTCACCGGTGGCGAGCCGCTGGTCCGGCGTGGTGTGGTCGATTTTCTGCGCGAACTCGGCGCCCTGCCCGGGGTGCGCGACCTCGCCCTGACCACCAACGGACTGCTGCTGGCCGAGATGGCCGCTGATCTGCGCGCTGCCGGTGTCGGTCGGGTCAACGTCAGCCTCGATTCGTTGCGCGAGCAGACCTTTGCCGAGATCACCCGCGGCGGCGACCTGAAGCGGGTGCTGGCCGGCATCGAAGCGGCGGCCGCCGTCGGCATGAAGATCAAGCTCAACATGGTGGTGATGCGCGGTGTGAACGATGATGAGATCGTCGATTTCGCCCGCCTCTCCGTCGAACGCCCCTTTTCGGTCCGCTACATCGAGTACATGCCGACCATCCGCGAGGCTGGTTGGGAAGAGCGCCTGGTGTCGGGTGACGAAGTTCTGCAACGTATCGCCGCTGTCTGGCCGTTGCGTGCGCTCGAAACCGGCCTGCTCTGCGGCCCGGCCCGACCCTACCGCATCGATAACGCCGCCGGCACCCTCGGCATCATCACGCCGATGAGCGATCACTTCTGCTCCTCCTGCAACCGCCTGCGGGTGACTTCCACCGGTCTGGCCAAGAGCTGCCTGCTCAGTGAGGCGGCGGTCGATTTGAAACCGTGTCTGGAGCAGGCCGATGATGCCTGCCTGCAGAAACTCCTGCGCGAGATCATCGCCGGCAAGCCGGCGCAGCACCGGATGAACGAAAACCCGGACGGCTCGCCGTTCACCATGTCGAGTATCGGAGGTTAGGATGAGTGCACACGTTGTTGCCGTCTGTGTCAGCGAGAATAAAGGCGAGCGCAAAACGCCGGTGGCAAGCGCCGAGCTGCAGGTTGAGCACGGCTTCGCCGGTGATGCCCACGCCGGCGACTGGCACCGTCAGGTGAGCCTGCTCGCTCTGGAGAGTATCCGCAAGATGCAGGCCTTAGGTCTTGATGTCGGCACCGGCGATTTCGCCGAGAACCTAACCACCGAGGGGATCGACCTGGTCAGCCTCCCCATCGGCACCAAACTGCAGGTCGGCGACGCCCTGCTCGAAGTGACCCAGATCGGCAAGGAGTGCCACACCCGCTGCGCCATCTACCATCAGGCCGGTGACTGTGTCATGCCGAAAGAAGGGATCTTCGCCCGGGTGCTGCAAGGCGGTTCGATTGCCGCCGGGACGCCGATCAGCGTGCTTGGATAGCCGCTAAGACTCCGTCGTTGCCGCGGTCTTTGCTTGTTCCCCATGTTCCAATCCAGTCACGGTAGAGACCATGGCCTGGTTTGCCCGACTCAAACAACACGCCCGCCTGCTCAAGGCCGATACCCTCGCCCTCTACTTTGCGGCCCGCCACCCGGCCACACCCTGGTCTGCGCGGCTGCTGGTGGCGGCCATCATCGCCTACGCCTTGAGTCCGATTGATCTGATCCCCGACTTTATCCCCATTCTCGGCTTCCTCGATGATCTCATCCTGATCCCCCTCGGGATCGCACTGGCGATCCGTTTGATTCCGGACGCGGTTCTGGCCGAGTGCCGGGCGCGGGCCAGCAAACTTGCCGGGACGGGCAAGCGGGTCAGTTATGTGGCGGCGATTGTGGTGGTTGTTCTCTGGTTGATTCTGTCCTCCCTGTTCACAATGTGGGTCTACAAGGCGTTCACTGCCGTGTCGTGAGAGGAGAAGGAGTCAGTACGATGCATGGTACAAGGACAAACAACTGCAGGAGATGGTCGGAAATCTGCTGACTAATTTGAAATTTGCAATTGTGAAGCGCTGATTCCTTTCAAGCCGCTCGCTCCATTGCTTGCGTCTTGACCTGCGCCGCAAAAACCGTTATCTCTATCCGTGATGTTTTTGCTATGCGGGGAGGGGCCATGCCGGGGCGCATTGCAGTCTGACGATTTTAAAAGAGCCGTTTTGTCGGTTATGCCGGCAGACGGCTTTTTTTGTCGGCTTGACTTGTGTCACCTGGTTGGTTACAGTTTGAATGCTTCTAGTGATCAAACACAAGGGGTTGCGGAGCTTTTATCGCACCGGCAGCCGGTCTGGAATTCAGGCTCAACACGCCGCGCGTCTGCGGCTGCTGCTCGGCCGGCTCGATGCTGCACGGGAACCGCGCGATATGAATCTGCCCGGATTGCGTTTGCATAAATTAAGTGGAGAGCGCAGCGGCTACTGGGCGGTCGACGTCAGTGGCAACTGGCGGCTGATCTTTCGGTTTGATGGCCCGGATGCAACCGATGTCGATTACCTCGACTACCATTAAGGAGACCGGACATGATGTACGACCCGCCCCATCCCGGAGAGACCATCCGGCAGCTTTGTCTTGAGCCGCTCGGCCTTTCGGTGACTGTCGCCGCCAAGGCCCTCGGTGTTTCCCGCAAAGCGCTTTCCGAGCTGCTCAACGGCCATGTCGGCGTCAGCCCGGAAATGGCACTGCGCTTGTCTCTCGCTTTCGACACCACACCGGAAAGCTGGCTGACCCAGCAGATGCATTACGATATCTGGCAGGCGTCGCAACGGTGCGGTGATTTGCGTGTCGAGCGTTTGGTCAAGGCGGCTTAGCCGGTGTTCTGGATTGGGAACAGAGCGGGTTTGCGCTATTGTCTGGTTGCGAATCTGGTGCAATAAAAGGGGCAGGCTGCGAAAATCAGCCTGTCCCTTTTTGTTTTCGCTTTCAGTGCGTCACCATCCGCAGGGGGACTTCTACAGCAACATCGCCACCAATTTTCTCAAGCGTCTTAAGAGCATGGGCATATCCCTTCTGCGCCGAGCTGCGGAGCCAGTATAAGGCCTCCCCCCGGTTTTCAGCCACGCCATCCCCATGCCGGAGCATTTCTCCATAAAAATACTGACCACTCGCATCTCCCAGTTCAGCACTTCGTCGAGACCATTCAGCCCCACGGGCATGATCTTCCTCCACCCCGTAGCCGAAATAGTAGATCTCTCCGAGTAGCGCCATGGCTGCCGGTTCATCCTGAGCGGCAGCCAGTTCCAGCCAGTATCGGGCCAGGGCATAATTCTGCAGCACATGGCAACCTCCCATATAAAGGAAGCCCACCTCGTATTGCGAGTAAGAGATGCCCTGCTCGGCCGCAAAGAGCATCATCGCAAACCCTTCGTTGCGCTGCGCCAGCGGGCCGTCACCAAACGCCAGCATCGACCCGTAATGGCCGCGCGCACAGGCATGCCCCTGCTGGGCGGCCAGGCGGAAGTAATCCTCACTCGTCTTGCGAAAATCGGGGTCAGCTCCACCCTTGGCACAAATCAGCCCCATTTCGTAACGGGCATCACGGTTGCCAAGCTCCACTCCCTTCTCGAGCCATTTGAACGCCTCATGCCTGTTATCCAGGTCACGATACACTCGGTAGAGTTCTGCACAGGCAAAACCATCACCCATCTCCACCGACTCGATATACAGGGCGATTCCCCGGTTTAAATCCTTCTCCACGCCAATCCCGTCAAGATACATACTGCCGAGGCTATAGGTGCAATATTCACTTCCGGCCACCCTGCCGCGCTCGAAGCAATCCAAGGCTTGATCCAGATCAGCCTCCTTCCCGTCGAACTCATCGGCATAATGCATCCCGAGGATGTAGTAGGCGTGCGCCAGCCCTTTATCGATCGCTTCGTGCACCAGACGAAGCCCTTCTTCAACATCACGGCTCACACCTTTCCCGACAAAGTACGACTCCGCCAGATTGGACATCGCTCGCAGACAACCTCGCTCCTGCCCTTTGCGATACCAGCTTACGGCGCACTCCGCATCGACCGGCACATGCAGCCCGTTATCGTACAGATAGCCCATGGTATTGAAGGCCGATGGATTCTCCCTGGCGATCTCAGCAACGACAAAGTTGTGCAACTCCTTCGTCTGCCCAGCCGCCAGAAAAGCAAAGACCTTGGCCAAATAATTTTCCATCACGCCCTCCTTTTTTGGTCTGTCATCAGCACTATCATTTTTCGCTTTGACCATCAAGTCACGGTCAATCTTCATAGAACCAGCCCTCATCATCCGAACGTGCGTAGTCCTCAGAAATCTCCACCCATGACTCCATTTCGTCACTTAGCGCATTATGCAACTGCTCTTCTTCTTCAGCCATCGCCTGCATATCTACCTCATAGGGGCTTTCGTGGGCGAACATCCCCTCATCATCCGGAATAAACGGGTCATCTGTTTCAAGACAAGATTTATTGCAAGATTGCTCGACGGCAGCTATCCGGGGCATCGGCAAGTCCGCCGATTGAAACTTGGCACTCGAGAGCGCCTGATAAAGGAAATGGGCAAAGAGATCGACCAATCGCTCGTTGTTGCGCAACTCATCTTCGTTCATCATGTAGAAGATCCAGTGCGTCAACTCATGTAAATAGGCCTGCTCGGTAAACTGCTGTGGTGCCGCCGTCGGATCGATCCAGATCTCCTGTGTCGCGTAAGACGCGAACCCGATCATTTTGTTCTTCTGGCTGGCCATGTTCGGATCAAAGCGCACGTTGATCGTCAGACCACCGAGTTGGAGCGACTGTGGGATGATGGACGACTGAACCCCTTCTGGCTCTCCTGAATATGACCTAGCAACAGGTTTCAGGATTTTGCTGGCGTCTTGCATGAGGCCTCCCAAGGATAAAGGATTTGTTGTCTTATCAATAATGCTATGACATCCAGCTGGGTTTTTTTGGTGGCAATAGTGTCACCTCTTGGAGTTAGATCTGTCCGATCAGGGGCTATCTCTGCAGCATCATGATCTATCTAGTTGGGCAAAGGCTGAACAAGCTCATTGCCATTGATTCAATGCATGAATGCAATTCTAGGTTTTCAAGCCAAGCTTTCGGTATGCCTTTGGTGCCGAGAATGGCCCCGAGAATATTTCCCGTTATGGCCCCAGTGCTATCGCTGTCGCCACTATGGTTGACCGCCATAAGAACTGCTTTTGTGAAATCGGTGGGGTAGCAGAGGCTGCAATAGATACCTATGGCTAGAGCCTCTTCTGCAACCCAGCCTTCTCCGAGGGTGGCAATGGCGTCGGCTGATGGGGGAATCGCCTTGTTGTTGGCCAATGCTCGTGCAGCGCGGATTGCATTCAGGCATTCCTCGTGTCCTGGCCATTTGGTCAGCTCTTTCTCGCCACAGTCCAGTGCTTGCGCCAGGGTGTCACCATCAATCAATCTGGCAATCAGCAGCGCCATGAATCCACCTGCGATGTAGCCGCTTGGATGGCCGTGAGTGATGGCTGAATATTCACATCCGAGACGAAAGGTCAAAGTGTCGACCTCCTCATCAACAAGCTCTTTGCAAGCAACAGGTGATTTGGCAAAAAGACCGACTGGGGCAACGCGCATGACGGTTCCGCAGCCTTTGCTGTTGTTGATCGGGTCACCGATGCTGCCCATCGCGCCAGATGAAAGGGCACCGGTGCAACTCGCGCCGGGGGCCCGTTCGGCATAAAGGGCACGGTTGTTCAATAGCCAGCCTTCTCCAAGGGGCGATGAATCCGCTTCTGCATCGTATTGTTCTTGAGTGTGGAGCCAGCGCAGATAGGCGCGGTGCCCTGAGTTGACCAAGGATTCGATGTCCATCCCTGCCCCGCTATTGTGGCCAAGGATAAGGCCCTCTGCCGTGAATAGGCTCATCTGGGTGTCATCGGTGATTTCCAAAACCCCCTGCCGGTTCAGCTGTGGCTCACTTATGCCGGTCTCTCCGAACATTTCCTGAATTTCATCCCAGTGAGAAAACTCAACGGGCCACCCCAGCGCATCGCCAAGGGCCCCACCCAGCAGGCAACCTGCGTAGTGATCAAGGGACTGGCGTCCTGTCCACGACAAATAGCTGAGAACAAACTCTTCCTGTTGGTTCGTTTCAATGGTGCCCATTCTGGCGGCGCGTACTTGGTCGATGGCCGTTTGCTGGTCGCAACCTAAATCAATCAGCAGAAGTGCCGCGACGAGGCCGGTTCGTCCCAACCCACCCCGGCAGTGAAGCGCCAGCAATTTCCCCTCCAGAAGTGCCTGGCGAAGCTCTGGCCCTGTTGATTGCTTCCAGTTGTCGATCCATGCTTGATCCGGGATGCTGACATCCTGAATAGGCAGGTGGAGACTGGTGAGACCATGGTTGCTGGCCTCTTGCAGAAGATCAGGTACGGCGAGCAATTCAAATTCATGGTCTTCCATCAAGGAGACGAGAATATCAGCTCCCCAGGCTCGAATCGCCGACAGGTCGCAATCAAGATCTCTTGTCCACTGGCCACCCATGATGCTGTCACCCTGTTTCCCCGGGCAGATCGTCATGCCGATTCTTCCCGTACCGAAGGGAGGCTTGACCGCATCAATATAGAGCGGATGGGATTTGCTGGTGCGTGCATGGTCCATATCGAGATCCTTTCTTGCCACTGTTGGTGATGTCACTCGCCCAACTCCAGCAGCGGAATGGCCGGGATGGCGCTGCCGGCGATACCCTTTACTGAGCCATAGAAGCCGATGGCGTTTTTAATCACCTTATCCAGCTGCTTTTCGCGTTCCTTCCAGATTTTCTCCATGGCACGGCGCTCTCTATCAATGCCATCTTGCAGTTCGCTGAAGCCTTCAACAATGGCCTCGATCTGCATCTTAAATTCAATGCTGGTCAAAAAGGAGTAAAGCATCTCCATTTTATCGCCCTTGTTGGATTGAGCCTTCTGGGCATCTCCAACTCGGCAGAGGCTGTTCCGCAGGACTATGGCCAACCCTTTGATGCTCGGGTAGTCGCAGACCCAGACACCGTTCAATTCGCCGATTCGTTCCATGCCTTCCGGCAATACTTCAGTGACCAGAACGGCCAGGTCGGCGCCAACACTCTGCTGGTCCTGCTTAAGCTTGTCGATCCAGCCTCGATTGAAGCTCTTGGTTCGCTTGCTCTCGTAGATGATCTTGCCGATCGGCTCAAGCCCACGATCTTTCACCACCTGTATGGA
The DNA here is from genome assembly GCA_002345625.1 of Desulfuromonadaceae bacterium UBA2294. Taxonomy (GTDB): domain Bacteria; phylum Desulfobacterota; class Desulfuromonadia; order Desulfuromonadales; family UBA2294; genus UBA2294. The sequence continues at coordinate 14,158 of DDWE01000009.1, forward strand.
GTCAGCGCCACGGCACCCTTTTGGCACCTCCTGGATCTCATCCAGAGGAAACAGATTGCGCAGGGTCTCCTCAATAGCCAGCTCCTGGATCTCCCCCTGGAGTTGCATCGACCCCTGCTCCGCTTTGCGCTTCATCTCTGTAAGCTGAGTGCGCAGATCGTGCAGTTGTTTCTCTTTCTCGGAGAGCTTGAGATCAACCTTCTCGGCTTCCTGCCGGCGGACTTTCTCCTCGATTTGTTGGGCGGCGGCGTTCTTCTCCCGTTCGAGCTTGATGGCAAATTCCTGCTCGCGTTCTTTGTCTTTACGCTTGAACCGTTCAAGTTCCAGTTCTTTTTCCTGGAGTGCTTCGATCTTCTTCGTGCGTTCATGCAGATCTTCTTCGAGTGCTTGGAATTTGCGCTCGTTTTCCTTTTGGTAAGTCTCTTTGAGATCTTTGCGCAATTGCTGCTCACGTTCTGCAATCTTGGCGCTGACCAGTTTTTCTTGCTCACGCTGCCGTTGGTTAAGCTCCTCCTCGCGCTTGTTCAGCGCAGAGCGCTCATGTGCCGACTGCTCCTCCATATCTGCTTTGATGGCAGCGATACGCTGGGCAACAGCATCTTCCATCTGGTGCTGTATGACTTCGTTGATATTGAACTGGTGATGGCATTTCGGGCATTCAATAGTCTGGTTGTTGTTCATGTCTCTTCTCCTATAGGTGTTTGCTGAAATTTAAAAATACCGCTGGAGCGCGCAGGTTTGCGCTCCAGCGGATCCCCCCCTCTCTCATAAAGGGCTACATCGGTAGCCTAAAGTAGCGCCGGCGGCTGAGGCTTGCCATCCCACCTTGGGATGCCTGCTGCGCGATCTTGGTAAATGCCGCCATGTGGATGACTTGCCCAAAGGCAACCAGCGCCGCGCCTTGTAGGTGGCTTCCCTCAAGCCGGGCATCTTCTCCCACTCCCTGCGACGGGTGGGATTCCACAGCGCAGCGACCGATATTGTGCAAAAACTGGGAGACCGTTTCGGTCGTCTGCGGTGTCGACCGGCTCGGGTCTTTGCCGCGCAGGGCGTCCATGGCATAGCTGCTGATCAGTTTGGGCAGCAGGTCGTTCATAGCTGGCTGATGCGAAAGAAAATCGACCCCGACCAGAGTGCCATCAATGAATACCGCAATACCGTTGATGTCCTTGATAGAGGCAAAGGCCTTGGCGTAATCATCCAGGGCGGTCTTTTTGAGTTCATAGGCATCACGCATCGCTCCGGTCGCGGAGGCGGTGCCAAGATCCCGATGCAGTCCCTGCACCTGATCCCAGACTTCCCCCTGATCCGAGTGATAGTTTCTCGACTCTCTGACATTACGCGTCACAGAGGCCTGTTTATGCGAGCGGATCGATCGGGCCATCAGGATGCCGGAATCCTCGAACTGTTTCGAGGTGTAGTTCCAGCGCCCCTGTTCGGTGCAGCTCACCGGGATGACGCACTTGGCCACCGGCGCAACCAGGATAGAGGTGTTGAGAACCCGGTTTTGCTTGGCGCCACGAATCTCTTCACCGTCAAGCAGCAGGGTATGGACGTCGCCACGATTGAAAACAGCAAGTTCCGGAACTGAGCCTCTCTCGCTGATCTCCTGAACCGTCAACACGCCGGTGTCGAAACCCTGGCGCATGGTCAGATAGTCGGGGCCGGTTGCTAAGGGTATGCTCAGTGGCGCGACACTCATGTTTTTGTAGGTGTAAGGCTCGTCGATCCGGATCGTCTCAAGCAGGTTGCCGATAATCGTTTCCATGTGGGTATCCTTTTGCTGGGGCTGATTGCACGATGACTCACCATAAGAGCAATAGCGGTGCCAAGTTTGTAAGCATTCGATATCGCACAATAAAACGCATAGATGTGTCTATTGCTGTTGCAGATGATGAAAAAATGTTTGTGAAAGTGTAAAAAAGTTTATACATTGGCTGAAATCAATTTCAGAAAGGTTCACCAATGAAAAAGGTACTGTTTGCCTGGGTGGGGATGAATGATCTCAAGGCATCCCGTGAAAATAGGGTTGGAGAGTTGGGGCCCATCGCCAGAGTGGCAACGGAGCTTGAGTTTGCCCAGTTGGTGCTGCTGAATAACTACGGTGAACAAGAATCGGTGCCGGATTATGTGGCGTGGCTGCAGGGGAAGTGTCCGACGCCGGTCGAGCTGATCGGCGTTAAGCTCTCCAGCCCCATCGATTTTGCGGCGATTTATGTTGCGGCCAAGGCCCAGGTGGAGAAGGTGCTGAAGAAAAGTCGGGATCGGATTACGCCGGTCTTTCACCTCAGCCCAGGCACTCCGGCCATGCAGGCGGTCTGGATCATGCTTGGCAAGGGACCGTTCGCCGAGGCGGAGCTGGTGCAATCCTCCCGGGAGCATGGGGTTGAGCAGGTGAAGATGCCGTTTAATATCTTTGCCGAGTACATTCCCGACGCCGTTGCCGGGGCCGATCGCCGTCTGTTGCAAATCAGTGAGGGGCTGCCGGCCGAAACCGAGTTCGGCAAAATTGTGCATCAGTGTAAGGAGATGAAGCTGTTGGTCTCCCAGGCGCGGATGGTGGCGAGGCGCAATGTGCCGGTGCTGCTTGAAGGTGAAACCGGAACCGGTAAGGAGCTCTTTGCGCGCGCAATACATCAAGAGGGTGCACGGGCGAAAGGCCCCTTTGTGGCGGTCAACTGTGGTGCCATTCCGCGCGAGCTGTTCGAGGCGGAGTTCTTCGGCTACACCAAAGGGGCTTTTACCGGTGCGACAACCGATCGGGCTGGTTATTTTGAACAGGCCGACAAAGGGACCTTGTTTCTCGACGAGCTGGGCGAGTTACCGGCGGAGGCTCAGGTCAAGATTCTTCGCGTTCTCAACGACGGCATGGTGCGCCGGTTGAATGACAAGGCGGAGCGCAAGGTCGATGTCAGGATTATTGCAGCAACCAATCGTCATCTGCTCAAAGAAGTCGCCGACGGACGTTTTCGGGCCGATCTCTTTTACCGACTCGCCGTAGCCGTACTCAAGCTGCCGCCCCTGCGGGAGCGTGAGGGGGACCTGCATCTGCTGCTGGAGGCAATGCTGGTCAGCGTGAATGATGATCTTGGGCGGGAGCCCGGCTATGTACGCAAGAAATTTTCTATAAACGCAAAAAATCTTATGGCACGGCATGGCTGGCCTGGCAATGCCAGGGAGATGCACAATACGATTTTGCGCATCTGTGTCTGGTCGCAGGTGGCGATTATTCAGGAGGAAGATGTGCGCCGGGCACTTCTTCCTAGCACCGCCGGAACAGATAGTGATATTCTGCAAATGCCTTTGGGGGATGGGTTTAAGATCCAGGAAATTCAGGATCTTATCACTTCTAAGTATATTCAACGCGCGCTACAGGAAACCGGCGGCAACAAAGGGAAAGCGGCTAAAATCCTCGGTCTTCCCAACTACCAGACTCTCTCGAATTGGATGACGAAATTGGGTATCGATCGCTAACTGGCATGGCTGTTGCTCTTACGGGGGGCATGGGACACGACCTCATGAATTCAAAAAACTTTGAAATGCTTCGCCACGATTATGCCGAGCTTGCCAGCCTCGGCGGTATTGCCGAACTGTACGCGCAGCCGGATCCGGCGAGTTCGTTGATCAAGATGCGGCTCTTTGTCGAGCGCGTGGTCGCGCGCATAATTTGCAGGAGGGGGTAAATGAGTACCATTGTAATTTCCATTCTCATAATTGCAGCTGTCCTGATCCTGGGTTTTTCCCTTTGGAGCTTCTTTAAGGGTGGCTGGAAGATTCTTCACCAAAAAATCATCGGCATTTCAATATTTGCCTATGGCTGCTATCTAGCAACCCTGACCGGTTCTGCAACGGTCCTGGTCTTGCCAGGTGTCGGAGCCATTGGTGGTGGAGCACTTGTCGGGGCCGGGGCCGGGTGGCTGACTTGGGCGATCATCGGCACTGTTGGGGTCGCGACCGGGGGGGCTGGCATTGCACTTGGTAGTTTAGGGATGGCCTTGATCGGCTTAACCTTTGGCGCTGTGGGCGGTGCAGTCGGAGGTTTTGGCTTAAAAACCACTTCTTATCCCTTGGTAAACCCAATTTTCTGGGTTCCTCTTTTGATCCTCGGAATTTACTTCTGCGTTGGTCTCCGCAGAAAAAGACTGTACAAATTGGAGCAAAGACAAGCTTTGATTGAAATGCGTTCGTGCGATTAAGTTGCGATTTGTCGACCGTAATGAGGTGTCTTTATGTTTCTAAGTGATATCAATTTAGTTATCCGAAAATCAAAAAAATATGAAACGGTATTGACCAAAAATTATGGCGCTGTAGGAAAGGGATTACATGAAAAGATTTCAAGTATAGAAAATCTAATTGAGGTAGATTTAATAAAGAGTTTGAGGCTTGTCGCGACTGTCAGGAATAAACTTCTACATGATGATGATTATAAAAAAATTGATAATCGAGAAGGTTTTCTTAAGGCATGTTTGCATATAGAAAAATCTCTTGGAATTAAAAAAGACATAACATTTATTCTAATAGTTGCGATGTTACAAACATTAGTAATTTTATGTGCATTTTATTTATCTCTAATTATCATTCCATTTGCACTAATGATCGATTTTTTTAAAACAATAACAAAAGATAGAGATGAAGATAACAACCGTTACAAAAACAATTTTGAAAGTACGAGTCATGCAAAAAAAGCTCTTGCAATGATTGTCAATCAGGTAAAAGAAATTAACAAAATGTTTTTAAGTTTTCTTATTTCAACGACTAGCGATTAATGAGAGATTAAATTGCTGATTAGAGTCGCTAGGTTATCAGAGTGAGCATGCCAAAGAAAAATCGTGTAACACCTAATGGTGAAATAATTGCGAGCACCGCTCGGGGCTCTTATATGGGTAATCGCGGTGTTCTGCATGATTATAAGGGTGAGTTAACCGCGAAACGTTGGACCCATCAGCAGTGGATCATCTGCTTGCTTAAGTTTAAGGGACGAAAGCGTCAGTTGATGGCACCTGGTTGCTATACCGAACTTTTCTTTCTCGACGAGGCGACCGCACTGGCTGCCGGACACCGACCCTGCTGGGAGTGTAACCGTGAGCGCTACACGCACTTCAAGTATGCTTGGTTGGCTGGCAACCCAGAGTATGATTTTGATGCCCGTACCTCGATTAAAGATATCGACAAGGTCCTCCATTCTGAGCGGGTCGATCGATTCAAGAAAAAGCCCACCTGGAGCTCGGCACTATCAGCACTACCGAATGGCGTTATGGTTTCGCTGCCGGATGGTGGTGATGCCAGCTATTTGGTGAATGATGGTCAGCTACGGCTCTGGTCGCCAGGGGGGTATGGTCAACCGCAAGCAGTGGCAGGCGATATCAAGGTTTCCGTGTTGACTCCTCTTTCGACGGTCAATGCCATCCTGGCGGGCTATGAAGTCCAATTGTTTGATCTGGAGGCTTCACGTTAGGGGCAATGGAGAGACGATTTGTCGGCATAGACGTTCAGATCAAACGCGGCATACCTGTCGCCGTTATGGATTGCGCTGGGCGCGTGGTTGAAACATTGTGGCTGCCGGCTGAAAAGGCGGCGGCAGGTATCGAAGAGGTGATCTTTAGGCTTGGTCCGGAGAACTGCTTTGTCGGGATCGACGCTCCCCGGCAACCTATGCCGCAATTACGCACTTGGTCATGTACTCGTGGCGAATGGATGCCTTGTAAGGGAAATCGTGGCCGGCATTGCGAGCTGGTGGTCAATGCCCTCGGGCTGGCCAACCCTCAATGGACGCCGCTTGCTGATGAGGCCCCTGAATGGATGCAGTTGGGATTTGATCTCTTTCAGTCGGACGAAAAGACCGGTGCAAAGATTTTTGAGGTGTTTCCGACTGCAACCTATCGGGCCCTAGACGCGGCAAAGGATTCCGAGTCGATTAACATCCCTCTTACAGGGATGTCGCCAGGCCCGAAGGATATGCTTGATGCCATCGCTGGAGCCTTTACCGTCTGGCGCTATGTCGAAGGCAAGGGGAGCGCTGTCGGCGGCGGTGACGGCCTGGGGGAGATCATCCTGCCGACGGTGATTACCAAGGAACATCCGATTCATCGCTGGCCGGAAAAGTTGCCAGGAATTTCTGGAGTTACGGGGCGGAGTTTACTACCATGGGCGTAGTTTGCTGATGCTGGTATTCCCCAACCAAATAGGGGGTTGCAATGGAAGGTTCTGCTGCGCGTCTGGTCAATTCCACCACTGTAGAATCCGCAACAGGATTGCGCTCGATCAACCTTTACCAAGGTGACATCTGTGCGGCCACGGATGAACTGTTGGTGATCTCCAGCCATGCTGGCAACGATAGCCTTACCGGCATGGTCGTCGATGCCCTCACCGAAAAATATTCCCTCGATTTTTCCCTTCTCGCCCCGGTTGTCACCCTTGAAGACCACCCCTATGTTGGCACCTTTCGCAACCAACTGAAGTGCTTGGACCAAACCCACCCAGCCAAAGAAATTCTGGTGGTTAGAATCCCCGGCGCAGAAGTGGTTAAGAAGTCGAGCTCCGAACCGATGGAAGTCTATGACGAGGCGGTCTGGACCCTGTTCGGCGCCTTGGCAGCATGGGAGCAAAAAGGGGTCTGCTTTTCCAGCATGGCGATGCCGCTGCTGGCTGGCAGGCGGGGTTATCCCGAGCAGCAGATCATGGAAGTCATCTTGCGGCGATCTGCCAACTGGCTCAAATCTTCACAAACCATGAAGTCGATCAACCTTTATCTCTACTCTGAACAGCAGCTGAAAACATGGAGCGATGCCATGAACTCCGCCCTTGGCCGGCGGGTTATCGATTCTGCCAAAGATAGTATCGTACAGGCGTTGCGCGATGAAATCCTCGTGCTGATCAAAAGTTCAGGCAAGCTCACCTTGTCGCCGCTGGGCGAAGTTGTCGACCCGCTGGCTAATACCCTTTCCGAGAAGCAGATCTGTCTGCAGCAGGTATCGACGATTGGCCGCAAGCTGGTCGAAGTCATCGTTGATCAGCTGATCACCGAACGAAAACTCGAGAGCAAAGGGACTTTGGTGAATAACATCACCATGCTGAATTACGAGCAGGTTATTGCCCCGTGGATAGCCAGCCACTTCCACGCACTCAGGGTCTTCGGTAACGAAACCGTGCACGCCAAAAGTGAGGTCAAGTATCGGCCCAAGTCGTTGCAGGATGATGATTTGGTTGCGGTGTTAACCAGCCTGAGGAGTGTGCTGCAGTTTTATTGTCATTGGTAGTGTATCCCGAACCATTGCATTGATCATTTAATGCCAAAAGTGCTTTAAACCCTGGCTGAATATCAAGGGATATTTATGTTTGAGTTGCTAATGGTAGATGTTGCCTCCTGCCTGCGAACTTTTCTTAGCAAGGCACTCTCTGCTCTTGTTGAAGATTGGTGGGAGCTTTACGTCGTTAATGAGCTTACATTCCAACAACAAAACATTGTCGAAGAAAAGAATATCACTAGCTTGAATGGTCTTGATCTGGCTGCACTGCTTCGCGTATTTGATCGCAATTGACACGAGCTCTCTTATCATCAGAACCTCAGTAAGCAAACACGAGACTGTCTCAAGAGGGTCCAGTCTGCCAGGAACCGTTGGGCACATTTTGGCGAAGATAGCCTCAGTAGCGCGGATGTCATGGAGGATTTAGCCGCAGTCGAGCAATTACTGATTGCCATTGATGTATCTGGCGACATTCTAAAGAAAATAAGCGCTTACAAAACTCAGGTAGAAGAGGATGGTCAGTCGTATGGGACGATAAAAACAATCGTTCCAGTAGCAACTGAAGGCCAAAGCCTTTTCGCTCTTGGTGAGGTAGTTCAGCTTGTTTCGGATCCAACTGTTTGTGGTGCCATTATAGAGATAATCAAGGGGCAGGCTGAAGACCGATACAAAGTCTTTTACAACAGCAAAGCCGAGACCTTCTATGCTCGGCAGTTGATCCGACTGGAAGAGCAGGTTGCGGCACGAGAGATCATGTCTCTTGACGCGTTTCATGCGAACCTTTCAGCTTTGCAATTGCAGCATCCGAGCATGGCGAATCTCTATTCACTTCATTCCGCGCGCATCAATTATACCCCCTACCAGTTTCGTCCCGTGCTCAGGTTTATTCGCGCTGATCGCCCGCGTTTGCTTATCGCCGATGAGGTCGGTGTCGGCAAGACAATTGAAGCAGGCCTTATTCTGAGGGAGCTACAGGCGCGTGGAAGTGTCGATTCGGTTTTAATACTTTGCCCAAAGCCGCTGGTGACAGAGCGCAAGTGGTTCAATGAAATGAAACGGTTTGACGAGCATTTTGTCCATCTCGACAGTGCGACAATTCGGCATTGTATAGAAGAGACGGATATGGAAGGGGAGTGGCCCGCGACTTACAAAAAATGCATCATCCCGTTTTCAGTTGCATCAGAACAGCTACTTTGCGGATCTGGCGGCAAGAAGGCGCGCAGCCTGGCCGATTTGGACCCGGCCCCCAAGTTTGACCTTGTCATAGTAGATGAAGCTCATCACATCCGGAATGCATCGACCTATACCCATCAGATGGTGCGCTATTTCTGTGATAATGCAGAGGCCGTGGTGTTTCTTTCTGCTACACCCATACAGCTGGGTTCTCAGGATTTGTATACGTTGCTCAACTTGCTGCGACCGGATCTTATTATTGACCAAAACAGCTTCAACTATATGGCTGAGCCCAATCCACACATTAACCGAGCTGTCGAAATTGCCAGGCGAGCACAGGATGGCTGGCAGCTTGAGTCCAAAGAAGAGCTAAGAAAGGCGGCTGATACGGGCTGGGGGAAGACAATACTTAGCCATGAGCCAGAATTTCAGAGTACGTTTGATTTGTTGGGCAATGATGAATTAACTGCTGAAGAGCGCGTCCGGTTTATTCGGAAGGCCGAGCAGTTTTATACTTTCTCCAACATCATAAGCAGAACCCGGCGTCGTGATATAGGAGAGTTCACAGTTCGCGGTCCAGAGACCGTTGCGATTGAGTTCACGCCGCAACAAAAACAGCTCTACGAGGAAATCCTCGCTTTTCAGCGCAGTGTTCTATCGAATGCACATGGGGATAGAAACCTCGAGTTTATGGTCACTACATTGAAACGCCAATTGTCCAGTTGCGTTTTTGGCATCGTTCCCTTGCTCGCCGATATTTTAGCAAGAAGGGTTGATGAAGTTCAGTGGGATGAGATTGACAATACCTATGAAGCTGTTGATCTGGATCCCAGCAAAATAAAGGCTGAGGCTGAGCGGATTAAGGGCATAGCGAAAAATCTTGATAGATACGACCCTAAGTTAGAAGCATTTTTGAAAATTGCTCGTGAGAAACAAGAACGAGAGAACAATAAGATCCTTCTGTTTAGTGGCTTCAGGCACACACTGAACTATCTACTTGAACACCTTGGAAAAGAAGCCTTTCGTGTAGGCCTTGTTCACGGCGGAACGCCAGACGAGGCCAGACGGGATCTGCGCCGTCGATTTGGTCTTCCGAGGGAGGACGAAGAGGCTATCGATCTGTTGCTGTCATCTGAGATCGGCTGTGAAGGCCTTGACTACCAGTTTTGCGATTGTCTGGTGAATTATGATGTCCCGTGGAACCCGATGCGAATTGAACAACGTATCGGTCGTATCGACCGCTACGGCCAAAAGAGCCCAAAAATCTTGATCTACAATTTCATTACTCCCGGAACGGTAGACGCAACAATTTACGAGCGTTGTTTATGGCGAATTGGAGTCTTTCACCGAGCGATCGGTGGAAGCGAGGAAATTCTCGGGACAATAACTAAGCAGATAAATGATGTGGCAACCAGTCTTGAGCTTACTGAAGAGAACCAAAAGGACAAATTACTTCAACTCGCAGATAACGAGATCAGGCATCTCGAAGAACAATCTCAACTTGAAGAGAAGGAGGCGGAGTTCTTCGGCTTAAATGTGCCCGGTGTTAATGCTGATGAAGAAGTTGCCAAGGCCGCAAACTTTTGGCTCTCACCAAAGTCTCTTCAGAATCTGATTAACCGCTACCTTAATTTTCGTTGCGGCACCCAGCAGGACTATGTGCTGGGTGATAAAGATGCAAAAACTCTCAGATTGAACCGCGAGGGAAGAGATTTTCTCCTTAAAGACTTTGACCAAATCAAGAAGGTCCAATCCCCCCTTCACAAGGATTGGCGCACGTGGTTGAAAGGCAATTCGGCTCATTTGAACATAACGTTCTCTAGTGAGTATGCCAACGAGGATAGAGATGTTGCGTTAATCACGCCTGTTCATCCTCTCGCAATCCAGGCAGCAAATGCTTGTGAAGAAAACTCACCCGTTCATACTTGCTTCAAAACCATTGATGCAACTGTAAGCCCAGGGAAATATCCTTTTGCTATTTATATGTGGCAGCAGATGGGGGCTCGGCAAAATGTTGTCTTTAAGCCGATTGTCGCTGATTCGCAAGTTGAAAGTAGATTCTTTGAGTTACTGGAGAAAGCCGATGCCGATTTTGGGAACGGTGAAGGTCTCCCGGAGACGGCAGTTTTTCAGGAACTTGATGGTCGGCATCATCAGCACTGGCTGCAGATTCGAGGCGAACACAAAGAAAATACGACTCGTCTGGTTGGGCGCCGCAAGGAGAGCCTGAAGACAAGCCAGCGAGCACGCATGACTGTCTTGACGGAGCAAATGTCACAAACAGATAACGATAAGATTATGCGAATGCGTCAGGCTCAAATAAATAATGCAGATGCTGAGTACGACCGCAAATTGAACGAGTTAGAAGAGGCTTTGCTGAAAGCGGATGTTTTGGCTAAACCAATTGCTTATGGAGTGCTTGAGATAAAAGGGGAGTTGAAATGAGTAAAGAACAGGAGTTGTTGAATGAAATATCAGTAAAACGGAAGAAGTACACTGATGCTGTTCGTGAAAATGAATTCGAGGAAGGCATACTGTCATTGCTTTCTGAACTTTATCCAGATGAAGCACATTTCGTTTTTGAGCTATTACAGAATGCTGAAGATGCCGAAGCCACAAATGTGGTGTTTGAATTAATGCCGGAATCGCTGCGCGTGACTCATGATGGTAAAAGATTGTTTAATAGAAAGGATATTGAAGGAATTACGAGTATTGCCAAAAGTCCAAAGAAGGATGATGTCAACAAAATTGGAAAATTTGGAATCGGGTTCAAAGCTGTTTTTTCATACACTAAAACGCCTCGAGTCTTTTCTGGGGGGGTTGATTTTGAGATTAGGGATCTGGTTTGTCCTCACCCAATTGAACCGATAAACAAAAAAACCCACGAGACCGTTTTTATTTTCCCCTTCAATAATCCTGATAAAGTGCCAAAGGATTGCATACAAGAGATTAAATCAGTTTTTAAAAAAGCAGATGAAACATTTATTCTGTTTTTAAACAATATTCGGACGATTCATTGGAAAGTTGGTCCGGGAAGTTCCGGGCAAGGAAGCATCGCGCGTGAAGATCTTGACCAAAATTTGATAAGAATTGTTCAGAAAAATGGGGAGAACTGCCAAGAAGCCTTATTTCTTAAATACCAAAAGTCGATTCCAGGTCATGGTCAGTTGAATTGTAATGTTGCATTTCAGCTAGAGGATAAAAAAAAGCAGCAGAAGATCATTCAGACCAATGGAAAATTATGTATTTTTTTTCCAGCAGAAAAGGAAAATACAGGGCTTCGATTTCATATCAACGGCCCATATGCCTCTTCGATTGACCGAGCAAGTATCAAACATCAGGACAAAGGGAACAAAGAAATACTCAGAATAACATCAGAGTTGGTGGTTGAAAGTTTGTCCGATATCAAGCAAAGAGGGTTGTTAGGTCTGGATGTTTTGGAAATACTGCCAAACGATGATGACCCGCTAGCCGATTTCTTCTCTGAGATTCGGACTTATCTTATCACCTGTTTAAAGACTGACGCACTGGTTCCTTCAAGGGATGGAGGTTTTTACCCCGCGAAGGATCTTGTTTATGGCCCAAAGTTGCTCACTGACTGTATTTCAGATGAACAGATGGGTTTTCTGAGTGGTAAAGAAGGAAGGTTCTGGGCAATTGGGGCTTTACGCAACTCGAGGGCGCACAAACTATTGTCGTCACTAAATATCCCCACATGGGATGAAGATACGTTGATTAATTTATTGGATCGGCACTTTGGCAAAGCCCGATATTGGCCTCAGCCTGACAATAAGCTTGAGATGTATAAATGGTTGAACAAGCAAGACGATCAATGGCTCGTTGATTTCTATCTGTTGATTAGAAGAGTCCTGAAAGGGAAAGATGCTGAATCAAAGGCGAAAAATTGGAGAATCATCAGGTGTTCAGACTGCCACCATTTTGGCAATGAAGTGTTTTTTGACACAGAAGAAAACGCAAGTGGCTGTGCTTTGCCTATTGTGAAACACACCCTATTCATGGGTTTGAACCATGATAAAAAGAAAAGACTTCTTGAGTTTTTGAATTGGGCCGGTGTGCGGGAAATCGGCGAAAAGCAGGTAATTGAAGGTATCCTAGACAAGCATTACCCTATAGATTCTAGTGAAGTTGTCGTCGCTAAGACAACGCATATCAGGCATATGCGTCGCTTTGTGAAATGGTACCGTGAACATAGAGATATCAGTCTGTTTGAAGATCGCAACATTTTTCGTTCTAACGATCCCCAAGATGAAGCATGTTATGAATGCACTAACAATTTTATCGATGATCCATTTCAAAGAACCAACCTCTCGTACATTTATGAAAATGAACTCTCGCCTCTCTACGAGAGTAAATGGGCGATTTGGCATGAGTACAAACAGATTAAGGGGTTTATTGATTTCGCAATAGCTCTCGGCGCTGAGGAAAAGCTTGCGATTGTACGTATCAGTTTAAATCATAGATTGGCTACTGACAGGTACTCTGGCGGGCTATTGGAACGTTGGTACGAACGCTGGAACTCGAACAAAATTATTGATGACTACACTATAGAAGACTTAGCCAAACTTTTAGAAAAACCTGATGTGAAGATTAGCCACTTGATCTGGTTGACGCTTTGCAAGGCAGAGGACAAGTTTCTTAAGGCACGTTTTCGACCAAACTTATCATGGCCGACAAAACTTGCTCCCTCCACTTTGATTCTTGAATTGAAAAATAGGCCGTGGGTTCCTACCAAAGATGGCAGTTTTAAAAAACCCTGCGATGTAAATGATAAACAATTGGCTAAAGGTTTCAGCCTTGATGACACAACCGGCTGGTTGGCAGCGATTGGTTTTGGTGAGAAAGAAAAACAAGAGAGCCAAAAAGAAAAAGAAAAGCTGGCGACGATTAAAACTCTGGGTTTGAATAAGAAAGCTTACGAACTGGCATTGAAGTTAGCTGATATGCCAGACTTTATCGATCAATTCGAGGAGATCGTTGAAAGGGCCGCCAGAAAACCGAAGTTTCCTGAAAGGCCTTCCCCAAATCCAGACCGGAGAACTGACAAAGCCGGGGAATCAGTAACCGAAGCTCAAGATAAGAAATATGGAAAGAAAATGGCAAGTACAAGAACCTCTTCTGCTTCGATCGATAAACGGGAGTATCTTGTCGAAAAGTATACAAATGACAATCAGCTGTTCTGCCAGATCTGCAAAGATGTAATGCCATTTAAATTGCCAAGTGGAGAGTATTACTTCGAGGCAGTGGAGGCGATAAAAACTGGAGAAAAAGAGCATGCTTCAAACTTTCTTGCCCTTTGTCCATTATGTGCGGCGAAATACAAGGAATGGGTCAAAAAAGTTCCCAATGCAACGGAGCTTCTTTGTGAGCGTATTTTGGAGCAGAAAGATTTTGATATCCCGATTGATATGGACCACAAACACTACACGATCAAATTTGTTGAACAGCATTTTATCGATTTCAGGGAATACGTCAAGAATGCAACGCCAGGCTGATTCTTTTTTGGTGCTGATTCATAGAATTATAAATATGGGAGTATCTAAATAAAGTGGATGTCGAATTGACGGAGGTGGCAGATGCCATATTTCGTTTATGTTATAGAGCTTGATAAAACCGTTGCAAACATTCAACGGTTTATAGATGAAAATCCTGAATACGTATACGGAATGTCTTGTTTTTATGTTGGTCAAACATCGACATCGCCACAAGAACGTTTTGATCAACATTTGAGTGGTTATAAGGCAAATCGTTATGCAAAAAAATTCGGGCTTAAATTGAGGCCTGGGTTGTTTCGCAAATATAACCCAATTGGTACACGCGAGAATGCTGAGTATATAGAACAGGAGCTGGCGACATCGCTACGCAGCAAGGGATACGGCGTTTGGTGTAGATGATCAGATATTGCTAACTGACATCGTGTGCTCGTGTATTCAATTGTCTCAAAAATGCCCTGCTTATTCAGCAGGGCATTTTTGTGTGACTTATTACGTCACGTCCTGGTTGGTATAATCCACCAGCTGAGATTGATTGCCTGTGCGGCGGCCAGCTGATGCGCCCTTCGGAAAAAATCAGTGCTTGATTCGCCATTTCTGAACTATGGAGGTAGAGCATGAACAAACCGACTCTCACTTTTTATCAGGCCCTACAGGAGGCCTTTGACCACTTCAATACTTCATTGTTTGACGCAGCCCTACCACCTTGCCTGATCACCTTGCGCTCAGCCAACCGGCGCTACGGCTATCATCATGCACAACGCTTTATATCGCCTCAGGGTAAGATGATCGATGAGTTGGGCCTCAACCCCGGATTCTTTGCCCTGCGTCCGGTGGAGTCTGTCCTTTCAACTCTGGTGCATGAAATGGTGCACCACTGGCAGCAGTCTTTCGGCAAACCGACCCGATCCAACGCTCACAACCGTGAGTGGTCCGAGAAGATGGTGTCGATCGGGTTGATTCCGTCACACACGGCGTTGCCCGGGGGGCGCCAGACTGGACGGACCATGACGCACTACATCCTTCCTGGCGGACCGTTTATTACCGTCTGCAACCGGCTAGTGGAGTCTGGGTTTCATCTCGGATGGCTCGACCGGCACGCGGCGACAACGCCGGAAAAATTCGAGCAGGAGCATCGCGCGCTGGTAGAGGCAGGAATCGAAATGACGTTTTCACCGTCTCCGATCTCCAACCTGCCGGAACAGCTCGGTGAGGCGCCGGCGGTTTACCGACCAGAGCAAAGAACGGCGCCGTCACGGCAGCGGCTGATTTGCTCTGGCTGCGGTATTAAGGCCTGGGTGGAACCTGGGACGGAGATCCTATGCGGTGCCTGTGAGATCCCGCTGCATGGAAAAGAATGGCTAGAAAAATGACGTAACTTGTTATTGCACTCGTGTTGTTCGTCATTGTCATTTTGCTTGCAAGAGTATGAATATGCATGGTTTGGATAAATAGACGTGCCGTGACTGGTTGCGAGATCGATTCCGAAGAATCTGGAGTACTAAGCCGGTCGTTGAGCAAATTAAATCGACGCGACCTAGCTAATTTAAAAGGAGGCAACCATGGGGAAGATTGTTCACGGGGAGTGCGAGTGCGGCTACTCAAATGATTTCACTGTTGGCGGTGCGAGGTCACAGCCGAAGGGTTGGAGCCGTTTTCCGGTACTTTGTCGCAGTTGTGGCAAAGCTTCAGACAACGATCTGGATGATGCTGAAGCGACTTGCCACCATTGTGGAGGCATCGACTTGCTCCCTTATAGTGATTCGAGCCTTTCCTCTGAGGTCGGGCGCGGATCGATTGGCCCATGGAGCTCTGATGAAAAAAACTGCAAACAGTTGCGGTTTAACGAAGCCAGTTACTACTGCCCGCGATGCAAAAAGATGTGCATGCAGTTTCTGATCGTGTGTTTTTTTGACTAGGTTGACAATCATAAGAAGGCTCCGTGAGCTACCACAGAGAGCCGACTAATTGCGCGCATAAGCTTGGCAGAAACAGTGGAGGGATGCGGGATGGTAGATGACGATCCTGATTTCTGGGAAGACTCACAGAACGATAAATATTTTTCCTTTGGCGAGGATTCCGAGCCAAGTACCCGGCATCATCGTCGTCAGGTGCTGCGCTATGTCGTGACCAAAAAGCAACAGACGATACTCCTGCGCTGGTGTCGTCGGTTGAGGGTTGCAGCTACACCGTTGTTGCAGCCTCAGAANNNAGATTTACATTGAAGATCGTTCGCGCGACTTTGGCGGCGGCAAATACGATGTCTATTTTGGTCCGGAAATCCTGCCGCAATCCTCCCCGGGAACGGAGCGTATCGGCCGGATTCTTGATGCTGCGCTTGAAGGCGATATCGAAAGCCAGTACCAGATGGCCCTGCTGTTTCGTGAAGGGAACATGCTTGAAAAATCGGAGGCTTTTGCCTTTTGTCTGGCTTGGCGGGCAGCGGCCAGAGGGCATGTCCGGTCGATGGCCTTCGTCGCCGCCTGCCATTGGTCTGCCTGGGGTGTGCCGCTCAACTATGAGTTAGGCGTTCACTATTATCGTCGCGCCGCCGTTCATCACTACTCTCCAGCAGAGTATATGCTCGGGGTATCCTATTTTTCAGGCAACGGAGTGCCGATCCATGCGGTGAGTGCCCTGCGCTGGCTCGGTCGTGCTGTGCGACGCGGTCATGGTGGTGCGGCTGAATTGATGGGGCGGATCTATTCGGAAGGAAAGTTGACAGCAACCCGGCCGGAGCGTGCCTTCAAGTGGTGGCTGCGTGGTGCCCTGCTGGGAAATCCCAAATCAATGCTGCAGGTTGCCGACTGCTACTTTTATGCGCGCGGGGTAGAATATGACTACGGGCGTTACCTTCATTGGATCGAAAAACTGGCTCAGACAAATGATGAGACAGGCCTGCGGCGCTGGTCCTATGCCAATGAAACGGTCTATGTCGATTTCGATGAACAGATGCACCTCGGACTGCCATTGACGGAGAACAGCCGGACGCTGTTTCTACGTCGGAGCACCTGGGTGAAGGTAAAGACCCAGGACCAGCTCCCGGTCACGGAGATTATCGCCGATCAGAATCATTATCTGCAAACCAAGGGGATATATGATTCGCACCTTGCTCATTCTTGCAGAGAGGCAATCGGCCGTTTCGGGCGGATGAGAGACTGGGACGAAATCAACAGCGGGTCACTACACTAAGCGTGCATCTTTTAATTCGTACTTGTGGTCGGCGTACTTGTGGTCGGACTCGACCAAGTATTCGAAGTTGTTAACTAAATATATAAAGGGGCGCCCTATAGCTTGGGTGCCCCTTTTTTGTCAGTCTTTTCTGCGGCGATGCTGTGGGCAAAGGTTGAAGATTTGTTTGACGATGAGTTTTAAAATGCGGCTCTTTATGTCCGCTTTCGCGTTTAAATCTGCACAAGCGCAGCGGCTGTTGACGATATTTTGGCAGGCTGTTTAGCGGTTGTATAACCTGTGCATTATTAATTGTGTCGATTTATATAATCTATGTGTTATAAAAAAATCAGTTAATAATATAAGGGTTATATATGCAGCCAAAACATCGCCGCACCATGCGGGACCAGCTCGATAAAACATTTGCTCAACTCAGGAGCCTCAAAGAACTGCAACCTCCCCTGAAAGGCTGGTTGCGCTCCGTTCGTGAGGCCTTGGGTATGTCCGGCCAGCAGCTGGGCAAACGGCTGGAGGTGAGCCAGCCGCGTATCGTGCAGATGGAGAAGGACGAGCTTTCAGGTGCCCTGACTCTAAAGAGCGTGCGTCAAGCCGCTGAAGCAATGGATTGCGTTTTTGTCTATGCTGTCGTTCCACGTGTCAGCCTGGAAGAGACCATCCGGCAGCAAGCGCGGATTGTTGCAGCAAAACGTCTTTCCCGAACAGCACATACCATGCTCC
This sequence comes from Desulfuromonadaceae bacterium UBA2294, assembly GCA_002345625.1. Taxonomy (GTDB): domain Bacteria; phylum Desulfobacterota; class Desulfuromonadia; order Desulfuromonadales; family UBA2294; genus UBA2294. The sequence continues at coordinate 31,994 of DDWE01000009.1, forward strand.
TGGAAGATCAGACCGTGTCGATTGATGAGCAAAGAAAAATGCTCGAAGACAAAATGGAAGATCTGGTTCGCAACCTTCCCCGCGATTTATGGTCTGATAAAGTATGAACTTTGATTGCCCCGAAGGGGCCACCCCGATCGATCCTGATGAGGCTCAGGGGCTCTTGTTGCCTCATATTCGCACCAGAGCTGAACTTGATCGCTGGGAGCAGGAGAACATCTCCGAAGCAGAGATGGGCTCACGGGGTCGGACCAGATCAAGTGTTCGAAATAATTAAACAAAGTGTCGATTTAACCCCTTGGAGATGTGTTATAGGCCGTTTTTTAGGGGGATAAAAACTAGTTTATAATTGAGCCTGACCAGGTTATCGTCACTTTTGTCAAACTGAACAATAACTAAATCGGACCATTTCACTTCGAAGGCAGCACATGGAAAAGATCTATCGAAACGACCCCTGCCCCTGCGGTAGCGGGCTAAAGTACAAGAAATGCTGTTTAGGTAAAGATACTTTAGCAGCGGCAACGCCTGCACTGCCGGGAAGTTTTGCCGGTGAACTGCAGGAGTTGGTGGCCGGACGCAATTTCGGCTCGCTGAAGGAAGCGAATGCCTATGTTGGCTGGCAGATAGCGCAGAGGAATCGTCAGGGGCGGGAAGAGTTCGAGGGACTGTCGTCGGAGCAGTTGGGCAAGATTCTCTATGCGCCCTTTGACTCCCCCCAATTGGTCACGTTCCCTGTGATTCTGGAAATAGAGCCTGTTGCTCCCGTTATGCAGCTGTTTGATCATTTGATATCCGCTATCGGGCCTGAGGGGCTCAAGCCGACGGCTACGGGCAATTTGCCGAGAAAACTCTGCCGCGATATTGCGCGGGCATTTCATGGCGAGGAGGGATATCTGGAGGTTACGAAATTTGGCGGGATCAACACCGAGCCCGATTTTCCCGAACTGCACGTGACGCGCGTGGTGGCGGAACTGGCGGGGCTTATTCGAAAGTATCGCGGCAAGTTTATTCTCGGAAAAAAGTGTGGCATTCTGCGGGACACTGCGGGGAATCGAGCGCTCTATCCTGCTCTGCTAGAGGCTTTTATCTGTAAGTATGAGTGGGGCTATATCGATCGCTACCCTGATTTCCCATTCATTCAATCCTCTTTTCTTTTTTCGCTGTTTCTGCTCATCCGCCATGGTGAACGGCAACAGATCGACTCATTCTATAGTGAGCGCTTCATCAAGGCATTTCCGATGTTGTTGCAAGGTGTTCGCACAAGTGAATACTGGACGCCGGAGAAGTTTATCGGTAACTGCTATTCGCTCCGGGTGCTGCAGCGTTTTGCCGAATTCTTCGGTTTGGTGGAGATTGAACGGATCGGCAGCCGATTTCTGCCGGATGAGATCAGGATCAGAAAACGCCCGCTACTCGACGCAGTCGTCACGTTTCATTGTTGATTGGAATTCCGCGGCCGCCTGACTTTCGTTTAGGGGACGTGCTTTACCATAAATTGAACTGACATTGAACGGGTGGCCCATTACATTCACCGGCCATCCTCCTCAAACCCTCCTCGATTTATCTCTCTCCCGCTCCACCCATCAAGGAATCAGCACCGTCGAGCCAGTGGTCTTGCGCGCTTCAAGGTCGCGATGCGCCTGGCCGGTTTCGCGCAGCGGGTAGTGCTGGTTGACTTCGATCTTCACCGCCCCGGAACCGACGACCTCAAACAGCTCCGCCGCCGTTGCCAGCAGATCGGCGCGTTTGGCGGTGTAGACCATCAGCGACGGTCTGGTGAGAAACAGCGAACCCTTGGCTGCCAGCAGGCCGGGGTTGAAGCTCTCCACCGCACCGGACGACTGGCCGAAGCTGACCAGCATCCCCATCGGCTGCAGACAGTCGAGGGACTTCAAAAAAGTCTCCTTGCCGATGGAGTCGTAGACCACGGCGACCCCGGCGCCAGCGGTGATCTCGCTCACCCGGGCGACAAAGTCTTCCTCCCGGTACAAAATCGGGTGGTGGCAGCCGTGCGCCTTGGCCAGTTCCGCTTTCTCCTTGCTGCCGACGGTGCCGATGACCGTGGCGCCGAGGTGATTGGCCCATTGACAGGCGATGAGGCCGACGCCGCCGGCGGCGGCATGGATCAGCACCGTGTCGCCTTTTTGGACCCGGTAGGTGCGCCGCAGCAGGTATTGGGCGGTCATCCCCTGCAACATCATCCCGGCCGCCTGCCGATCGCTGATGGCGTCGGGGAGTTTGACCAGGCGGTGAGCCGGAATCAGGCGTTCCTCAGCGTAGGCGCCGGGCGGGCCGCCGGCGTAGGCGACCCGGTCGCCTTGGGCCAGGTCCTTGACCCCGTCGCCGAGTGCTATAACAACCCCGGCACCTTCCATTCCAAGAGTCGCCGGCAGGGCGGCGAGCGGATAAAGACCGGTGCGGTGATAAACGTCGATAAAGTTCAGACCGATGGCGCTGTGGCGCAGGTGGACTTCGCCGGGGCCGGGGGGGGCGACGGCGACCTCTTCCCAGCGCAGGTTATCGGCGGTCCCGTATTGATGAATGCGGATTGCTTTGCTCATTTTGACACCTTCCTTTTCGGGATGTTTCTCCACAACGTTATCAGTCTGCCGGCGTGCGTCAAGCGCAGGTTCTGGAGCAGATCGCACTGGAAACATTGTTTGATGTCCATTGACAAGGCCACTTTTTCACGCAATAGTTTTGATCTGTGGTTGTTCTTTCGGGCAGTTAGTGGTGTCCATTGACACGGTCACCAAGTGGTTTTTCAACCGATACACCTGAAAAGGAGGACAGAGGATGAAAAGAGAGTGGCTCAAATCGTTCATCGTCGGGTTGCTGGCTGGTGGTCTGCTGTTAGGCCTGGCGGCTTGTAGCGAGCAGAAAACGACCAAAACCGAAACTCAGCAGGCCCCCAAGAAGGTGATTGAATGGAAACTGGCCCAGACCTGGGGGACCGGTTTCCCGATTTTTGGTGACGCGGTCGAAAAGGCAGCGGCCATGGTCAACGAAATGTCGAACGGCGAGATGGTGATTCGCATCGACACCGCCAACAAACATAAATCACCCTTTGGCATCCTTGACATGGTCAAGGAAGGCCAGTATGAAATGGGTCATTCGGCCTCTTACTACTGGAAGGGCAAGGACATCAGCACCATGCCGTTCACCACCATGCCGTTCGGTATGATTGCGCCGGAGCAATACGCCTGGTTCTACTACGGCGGCGGTATGGAGTTGATGAAGAAGGTTTATGAGCCGCATGGCGTCTACGCCTTCCCCGGCGGCAACACCAGCAATCAGATGGGCGGCTGGTTCCGCAAGGAGATCAAGACCCTGAAGGATCTCGAGGGCCTGAAAATGCGCATTCCGGGTTTTGCCGGTGAGGTCCTGTCCAAGCTCGGCGTCGTTGTCACCAATATCGCCCCGGGCGAACTCTACACGGCGCTCGACCGCGGCACCATCGACGCCCTGGAGTGGGTCGGGCCGTCTCTCGATTTGAATATGGGTTTCCAGAAGATCGCCCCTTACTACTACACCGGCTGGCATGAGCCGGCGACCGAGCTGCAGTTTATGGTCAACAAGGCCAAGTTTGACTCTCTGCCGCCGCATCTGCAGAAGATTTTGACCGTGGCCATGGAGTTCGCCGCCTACGATATGTACGCGCGCTCCTATCATGAAAGCGCCGTCGGTCTGGCCTCCATCGACAAGGAGTTCCCGGAGGTGAAGATCCGCACCTTCTCAGCGCCGATCATCAAGGCGATGAAAAAGGCCAATGACGAACTGATTGCCGAGTATTCGGCCAAGGATCCGCAGTTCAAGGCCATCATGGAATCTCAAGAGGCGTACATGAAGATGTCTCGCCGCTGGACGGAAATCTCCGATTATGCTTATCTAAAGGACAATCTGGAGAAATAGGTTTTGGTTTTGCCACCGTCCCGGGCTCTTTGCAGGGTCCGGGACGGTTTACCCTGGAAAGTTTGCGCACTTATGCTGCTTACGATTGAAAAATGGATCAATCGCATCACCGATGTTGTCGGTGCAATCGCAACGATGGCCATGTTCCTGATGCTGGTCAACGTCTTTTATGACGCCATCATGCGTTACTTCTTTAACACCGGCTCCATCGCCATGCAGGAGATGGAGTGGCACCTCTTTTCCGTCGTCTTTATGTTCGGGATCGCCTATACACTGAAAGAGGATGGTCATGTCCGGGTCGATATCCTCTACGACCGGTTGACGCCGCAGATCCGGGCGATTATCAATATCGTCGGTACCCTGTTGCTGCTGATGCCGTTGAGCTTTCTCGTTATTGAAGGGTCGATCTGGTTCGTCCACGAGGCCTGGCAGGTTGGCGAAATCAGCGGCGATCCGGGTGGGCTGTCCTACCGCTGGCTGATCAAGGCGGTGATCCCGATCTCGTTCGGTTTTCTGATTATTTCGGCGATTGGTTTTATGATTCGCAACGTCAACATCTATCGCGGCATCGAAGCGCCCAAACCGAGATCGATTGAGGACGAAGTCCTTTAACGGCCGCGCCGTTGCCTTGCGCTTATCCTCATTTTCATAAAGGACAGTTGATGATCGGCATTTTCATGTTCATAACCGCGCTGCTGTTGTTGCTGCTCGGTTTTCCGGTCGCCTTCACTTTCGGCGGCACGGCGGTTTTTTTCGGACTGCTCTCGGAAGGGACCAAGATTTTCAGTTTGATGCCCCACCGTATCTTCTCGATTATGAACAACACGATTTTGATGGCGATCCCGCTGTTTATTTTCATGGGGATCATCTTGCAGAAGTCGAAGTTGGCCGAGCGTCTGCTCGAATCGATGGGGTCGCTGTTCGGCGAGATCCGCGGGGGCATCGCCATTTCGACCGTGCTGGTCGGCGCCCTGCTCGCCGCCTCGACCGGCGTGGTCGGTGCCAGCGTCGTCGCCATGGGGGTGATCTCGTTGCCGGTGATGCTGAAGTACAATTACGACAAGCGCCTCGCCACCGGCACCATCTGCGCCTCAGGAACTTTGGGGCAGATCATCCCCCCTTCAATTATCCTGATTATTCTCGGCGATGTTTTTCAACAGCCGGTCGGTGACCTGTTCAAAGCCGCCTTCTGGCCGGGGATTGCACTGGTTCTGGCCTATGTCGCTTTTATTGTCGCCGTCACCATCTTCAATCCGTCTCTGGCGCCGCCGGTTCGCCTTGGCGCAGAGCATGGCAATAAACGCAAGCAGGTGCTGACGGCGCTGATGGCGATTGTCCCGCCGCTGGTGCTGATCGTGCTGGTGCTTGGTTCGATTCTGATCGGGGTTGCGACGCCGACCGAGTCGGCGGCGGTAGGAGGCATTGGTGCCCTGTTGCTGGCGGCGCTCTACCGCCAGTTGACCGCGAAAATGGTCTGGGACAGTGCTTCGGAGACGGTCAAAATTACCGCCATGGTCTTTGCCATTCTGATCGGTGCGACGGCCTTCTCCATGGTCTTTACCTACACCGGGGCCGATTATATCGTCGAGGATTTCATGCTCGCCCTGCCGGGGGAGAAGTGGGGCTTTCTGATCTTCTCCATGCTCGCCATTATGGTTTTGGGGTTTTTTATCGACTTTGTCGAGATCGCCTACATCATCGTCCCGATTCTGGCGCCGATCGCCGATCGGCTCGGGATCGATCCGCTTTGGTATGCCATTCTGGTCGCCATGAACCTGCAGACCTCGTTTCTGACCCCGCCGTTCGGTTTCAGCCTTTTTTATCTTAAGGGGGTGGCGCCGCCGGAGGTGCGAACTATGGATATCTACCGCGGGGTGGTGCCGTTTATCGCCCTGCAGGTAGTGGTGCTGGCGATCCTGGTTTTGTTTCCGCATTTGTTCGGACTCAGCATGCACTAATCCTTAGTAGGGGGGCTGATGAAAAGCCCCCATCTGCGTTGTTCCCCTTGTCCGCGTCGCTGCGACGTAGCTACCGCTACGCCTCACTCCTTGGCCGGCGGGCGCCTAGCATCTAGGGGCTTTTGATCAGCCCTTGGACGGACTGTGTTGAACTGAAAGACAAGATGGGCCGCCTGATGGGCGGCCTTTTTCTGTGTGGTTTAGTCCGTTGCGGTTTTGCTGCGGCCGCTCCACCAGAACCAGGTGGCGGCGAGGGCTTGCAGGAGCAGGAGGAGGCCGAAGCCGGCCCGGTAGCCATTCGGGTGGTAGTGACCGGCGGTTTCGGGCCAGAGGCCGATGATGGCGCCGATCAGCCATTGGCCGCAAAAGGCGGCGACGAACACCGGCAGGTTGAGGCCGGTGTTGGCGCGTCCGGCCAAGTGGCGGGGGAAGCTCTGGGCGAGGATGGCGTAGGGGAGGATTGAGGCGGTGCCGGTCAGACCGAACAGCAGCCACAATGGGACGGTCGCCGGCAGCCATTGGGTCAGCAGCAGAAATTGAACCAGCATGAAGGTCAAAAGCCCGGTGGCGGCGACGCGCAGTGGCGGGATGCCGCGGCGGCTGAGCCAGTCGGTGAGGGCGCCGAAACCGAGGTAGCCGACGATCATCGCCAGGGCGATGAAAAACAGGGTATTGGCGACACCGGTTCGGTCGTAGCCGGACACGTCGCGCAGCCAGGGCCCCGACCAGAGCCCCTGGATAGAGAGGTAGGCGGCCTGGGCCAGGACCGCCCAGGGGGCGAGGCGCCAGAAGATGCGACTGGTGTAGATGGTGTGCAGACCCTGTAGTTGTTGGTGCATGGTTTCGGTCGGATGATCAACGGGTTTTTCCGGTACAACCAGATAGATCGCCAGTGCTGCCAGCACGGTCAGGCCGGCAAGCAACAGGAAGATGCCGCGCCAGTCGGTGATCGCCAGCGCCGCTTCCACCGGTGCGGTGGCGGCCAGAGCCCCGACCCCGCCGGAGACCATCTGCACCGCGTTGGCCAGCGGCAGGCGCTCGGCCGGAAACCAGGTGGAGAACGATTTAAAAGCGGCCATCAGGCAGGCGGAGACGCCAAGGCCGATCAGGGCCCGACCGGCAATCAGGGCGCCGAGGCTCTCGGCCTGCGCGAAGATCAAGGCGCCGGCGGCGGCGAAGAGTAACAGCGCCGACTCGACCCGGCGCGGACCGAACCGATCGAGTAGCAATCCCAGTGGCAACTGGAAGGCGGCAAAGGTGAGGAAATAGGCCGAGGTCAGTAGTCCGAGGTTGGCTGGTAGAAGACCGATATCGACGACCAGATCGGGGGCGATGACCGCGTTGACGGTGCGAAAGACGTAGGAGAGGAAGTAGCCGAGGGCGAAGGGGATAAAGACGCGCAGCAGGGTGGTGGCGGTTCGTGGCACGGCTGATGCTCCTTGTGTGGTGAGCTTCGATCTTCGCCGATCTTGCCTGATTTTGCGAGATTATTCCGATGAGGCCGGTTAAGGGCTGGAAGATGACGGGACAAGAAAGGGCCGGGATTCCTCCCGGCCCTTACACAGTGATGAAAATGACTGTTCCGACTTCGCTACTGGCAGGGGACCGCCAGGACCGGGATTTTTGTTGCCCGGCGCAGCAGACGCTCGGCGGTGCTGCCGACGATGACATGCTCGATACCGGTACTGCCGTGGGTGCCGATGATGATCAGGTCGGCCTTGATCTCTGCTGCCTTGGCCATGATCTCCTTGAACGGGATACCGATGGTGGTGTGGGTCTCGGTCATTACCTGTTCGCCGAAATGTTTGCGGCAGAAGGCTTCTATCTGCACCACCGCTTGCACCTCTATCTCTTTTTCCAGCGCCAAAAATGCCGACGGCGGGATCATCGTTCGTTGCATGGCGGCAAATTCACTGATGACGTGCAGCACATGCAGATGGGCACCACCGAGCTTGGCCAGGTAAAGGGCTGTTTCAGCGCCGACGGCGGAACTGTCGGAGAAATCGGTGGCATAAAGGATCGTCTTGAGCTGTTTCATCTGCTCTCCCTTGTGGTTACGCTGTGGCCAGAGTCAGTTCGTCGCGCTTGTTTTTTCGATGCTGCAGGAACCAGACGCAGCCGACAATCACCAGCCCTGAGAGATCGGTCACCAGTCCGGGGGTGTAGAGCAGGATGGTGCCGGCTGCCAGCAGCAACCACTCAAAGATAGTCGTCTTGCGCACCCAGAACATCATGGTCAGAGCCGAGAAGGCGATGGTCCCCAGGGTAGCGGAGACAAAGGATGAGATGATCATGTGCGGGGTCGCCATCTGTTCGCCGAGAATCAGGATGTCGCCGGCACTGACCATGCTGCCGTTCCCCTTGCTGATATGGGTCACATCACCCTCGCGCTCGGCGCGCACTTCCACCGGCTGATCATCGACCAGCAGCACGGCGACCACGTCGCCTTCATTGTAGTGATCACCGTCTTTGACATTGACCTTCATCACCGAGGCGAAAGGGATATCTCCCTCCAGTTCGGGCATGGTGATGTTGGCGGTCTTGGCCTGAAACAGGATACTCGGCGTGAAGGCCATCAGAATCGGCACCACATAGAGCAGCTTGGCGTACTTGAAGCTGGTCCAGCCGGTGATCCAGGGGTCGGAGCCGGCGATGGCGGCTCCGGCATAGGCGGCGACGCAGACCGGGGGGGTGATGTTGGAATCCTGGCTGAACCAGTAGACGATCATGTGGGCGCAG
>DDWE01000009.1:40616-48570 GCA_002345625.1 Desulfuromonadaceae bacterium UBA2294
ACGATCAGGTAGGCGGCGGTGACCGGCACCCCCATGCCGAGCACCAGCGATGCGAGAGCCACCAGGCCGAGGGCGGCAAGGAGATTGCCGCCGGCCAGGGAGATGATGATGTCCGAAAATTTCAGGCCGATGCCGGTCAGGGAGATGGTGCCGACGATGATGCCGATGACGCCAAGGGTGGCGCCGATTACCAGGGTGTTGCGGGCCCCGGTCTGAATGGCGTCCCAGATTTCACGCAGGCCCATGCGGGTTTCAGGCCGGTACCAGCTGATAACAACGCAGGAGATCGTGGCCCAGAAGGCGGCGAAGCCGGGGGAGCGGCCCATGATCATCAAAATGGTGATAATGACCAGTGGCAGGGAGAAGTACCAGTCATTCTTCAAGACGGTTTTCCAGTGTGGAAAATCCTCGTCGACCAGCCCCTTGATCTTCATTTTCTTCGCTTCAAAATGGATCATGCAGAAGACGGAAAAGAAGTAGAGCAGGGCCGGAAAGACCGAAATCATCATGATGTAGGCGTAGGAGGTGTTGGTCAACTCCGCCATCAAAAAGCCGCCGGCGCCCATGACCGGAGGGAGGAACATGCCGCCGATAGAGGCGGCCGGCTCAATCGCACCGGCGACGTGTGGCCGGAAACCGGCCCGCTTCATCAGCGGGATAGTGAACGCGCCGGTGGAGACGGTGTTGGCGATGGCGCTGCCGGAGACCGAACCGAACAGGGCGGAAGCGATAACTGCCACCTTGGCAGGACCGCCGGTGCTACGCCCGGCCAGGGCCAGGGGGAGGTCGATAAAGAACCGTCCCGCGCCCGACTTGTGCAAAAAAGCGCCGAAGAAGATAAACAGGATGACGTAGGTGGCCAGCACGCTGGCCATGACGCCGAAGACGCCGTTGGTGGTCAGGAACAGTGAGGTGCACAGCCGTTCAAAGCCGAAGCCGCGATGGGCGATGATTTCGGGGAAGTGCGGGCCAAAATAACCGTAGCACAAGAAGCCGATACCGATCAGGGTCATCGACCAGCCCAGAACGCGCCTCGCGACCTCAATGGAGATGATGGTGCCGGCGATGCTGACCAGAGCATCAAGCTCGTTCTCCGCTCCGGCCCGATAGTTGAGCAGCTCGAATTGCTGAATCCAGTAAAAGACCACCAGGGTCGACGCGGCGGCAAATAGAATGTCGGAAAGAACCGGCAGCTGCGGCCAGCGTTTCGACATCCATCCATCGACAGGTAGAAGGATGGCAACACAGGCCAGGGTGCCGATCAGAATTCCCCAGAGTCCACCGGCCATGCCAAAGGCAGCCGACATCCCCTGATCGCTCCAGGTGCTGCCGAACTCCATCAGGTGGGCATGAAAGGTGGCGGCGTCCGGGTAAAAGAGCTGTACGGCGAGAAACGTCGAAACCATGGTCCCGAGCAGCAGTGACAGTACGACCCGCGTTCGACTCGTTCCGGCAGGATAGAGCAGAAAGACCAACACGTAGGTGGCAAAGACATAGATGCCACGATGGTATTCCGTCGCCACCGCTTTAATGCCGGCAGAGTAGAAATAAAAGAACACCATCCCGCCGCCGAGCAGGGCGACAACCCAGTGCCAGAAGCCGGTCGGGGTGCGGAAGGACTTATTGTCCTTCTCCATCAGTTTTTTTAGTTTTTTCTGCTCTTCCGGACTGAGGTCCTTGATTTCATCTGGGATTTCTTCTGCCATGGCGATCCTGTTTGCCTCGGGGCGCTTGCCACCGGAAAAAAAGGGGTGGAACAGAACTCATCCGTCCGTTCCACCCCGGTGCTGGTTATGAAGTAAGGATTAGCGTGCTTTCTGAGCCGCAGTGACTGTCAGGCCCTTGCCGGCCCAGAACTTCTCGGCACCCTCGTGAATCGGAGTGACGATCCCCTTGAGACCGTCAGCAACGCTCATCTCCTTGGCGGTCTTCTTCACCTTGACCATATAGGCAAGGCCTTCTTCGGAGAAGATGTCTTTCAGCGCGTTGAAGACCATGTCGGTCTTGACATGCTTGCCAGCGACCCACAGGGCACTGTCCTGGAAGGTTTTGGTCGGGGTGTCGACGCCACTGTAGGTGCCGGCCGGAATGGTCAACTCGGCGTAGAACGGGTAGACATCGAAGAAACCGCCAGCCTTGCCAGCTTCGACCGTGTCGAGCAGCTTGATTTTGTTGCTGGCTGCAGCCTGGATGACCGAGCTGTTGGGGAAGCCGGCGAAGACCCAGACGGCGTCAAGAAGCTTGTCGCCCATGGCGGCAACGGCCTCATTGTAGCCGATAAAGGTCGGCTCCATTTTGGTCCAGAGTCCAAGGGTTTCGAAGTAGCGCTGGGCGCTGGCAGCCGCACCGGAGCCGGCGCCGCCGACGCCGACCTTTTTGCCGGCCAGATCGGAGACCTTGTTAATCCCACTGTCGGCCAGAACGACCAGGTGAGCCGGTGCGCCGTAAAGGTAGGAGAGACTCTGCACGTTGACGTACTTCTTCTCATCCTTGGGCAGTTTGCCATTGCGGGCCAGAAAGAGGTCGCCGGAGTAGGAGATACCGAAGTCGGCGTCGCCTGAATCAACCCGGCGCAGGTTTTCGACCGAACCGGCCGAAGCCATGTTTGAAACTTCTACGTCGCCCATGTTTTTTGACAGGCGGGTGGCGATGCCGTTAGAGAAATACTGGAAAGTGCCCCCTTCCGGGCCGCCAGAGAAGGCGAGGCGTTCCTTAGCCATGGCTGTGACCGGTAAAAACGTTGCCGTGGCCAGCAGCAGCGACAGGATCAGGCTGAGTCTTTTCATTGCGTGGTCTCCTTTGACGAGTGTTTGTGTCTGGGCGATTCCCAAACAGTGTTTTGCGATGCCCGTGCATCGCCAGAATAGCAAGTCCGGTGCCAAGGTTGTCAACTCTATTCGTTCAAGCCAGATAATAGCAGATAGAATGCTGTTCGCCAGCCCTGAATGTTTTAATCCCCTGTTTTAATGCCTAGACGAGGCATGCTAATGTATGGCCAAAACTCGCCTTAATTGGCGATTTGTCGCCGGCTGCGCTTTTGTTGTTTAAGATTCTGGTTGATGTGGCTGTTGACAGCGGACGATGCATCTTCTATGAATGGGTCGTTTTAAAGGAGATTTATGCAACAGACTTTTCTGGCTCCGGCCAAAATAAACACCTGCCTGCATGTCCTGGGCAAACGGGCTGACGGCTATCATGAATTGGCCATGCTGATGCAACCCATCAGCGTGTTCGACCGCATCACACTACAGGTGACACCGGGGACGGGTGTGGAGGTGGTCTGCCCTGGCGTCGATCTTCCTCCGGGCACTGATAATATTGCGGCCCGTGCGGTTCGTCTGCTGCTTGAGCATGTTGGTTGCTCTCGAGCGGTGCGGATTATTATCGAAAAAGAGATCCCCGTTGCCGCTGGCCTGGGGGGCGGATCCTCCGACGCCGCCGCGGTGCTTTCCGGGCTTAATGTTTTGTGTCGATTCAATGTTGACGACCTGTCTTTGCACCGGATCGCTGTGCGTTTGGGCGCTGATGTGCCCTTTTTTCTTCTCGGAGGTGCTGCCTGGGCAACCGGGATCGGTGATCTCCTTGAACCGGTGATTGAGATGCCGCCGGTCTGGTACGTTCTGGTCAACCCGGGGATCGCTGTTTCTACGGCCTGGGTCTATGGAAATTTGGGGTTGACATCCCCGGGTGATGTCGCTAGACTTCGCGAGTTTCCCAAAACGACGGAGGCGTTGGTGCGTCTGCTGCACAACGATCTGGAGCGCGTCACTCTGGCGCATCATCCGGAGGTTGTTGAAGTCAGGCAGGCGTTAACGGATTGTGGTGCTCTCGGTGTCTTGATGTCGGGGAGCGGGCCAACGGTCTTTGGGGTTTTTGCGACGGAGGCGGCGGCTCACGCTGCTGCAGGGCAGCTGGCGGTACGCGGCGCCTGGTGGGTGCGCGTCACCCGGCCGCTCGCTCAGAGTTGACTGTTTTGCTGGGGCGTCGCCAAGCGGTAAGGCATCGGATTTTGATTCCGACATACCCAGGTTCGAATCCTGGCGCCCCAGCCACTTAAATCATTACAGATAGATTGCACACTGTCGGTTATGCCGGGGCAGGTCGTGGCGCAACCACGGCCTGCTCTATTTCGCCTCCATCCAAGGAGCTCCTTGTGAAGAAGTTAAAGATCTTCTCCGGCAACGCCAATATCCCTCTGGCGCAAGAGATCTGCGATCGTCTCGGCGTATCGCTGGGTAAGGCGATGGTCAAGTCGTTTTCCGACGGTGAGATCATGGTTGAGATCGGTGAAAATGTTCGCGGTCGCGATGTGCATATTATTCAGCCGACCAGTTCGCCGGCCAACAATAACCTGATGGAACTGCTGGTCATCATCGACGCTCTTAAGCGTGCTTCAGCGGCGACAATTACAGCTGTTATTCCCTATTTCGGTTACGCGCGTCAGGATCGCAAGGTGGCACCGCGTACACCGATCACCAGTAAGTTGGTGGCGGATCTGTTGACCACCGCCGGGGCGACCCGGGTGTTGACCATGGACCTGCACGCCGGCCAGATTCAAGGCTTCTTCGATATCCCGGTCGATCATCTCTTTGCCGCACCCGTGCTTCTCGACGACATGAAGGGGCGCTTTGACAAAGATGTTGTTGTGGTTTCGCCAGACGCTGGCGGTACTGAGCGCGCCCGGGCTTTTGCCAAACGGCTCGATGCCGGGCTGGCCATTATCGATAAGCGGCGCAGTGGTCCCAACGTCTCCGAAGTGATGCACATCATCGGCGAGGTGGAGGATCGGGTCTGCATCATCGTTGATGATATGATCGATACCGCCGGTACGCTGTGTCAGGCAGCAGGAGCGCTTAAGGAGCGTGGTGCGCGCGAAGTTTACGCGTGTGCCACCCACGCCGTTCTTTCTGGTCCGGCAATGCAGCGGATCGCTGACAGCTGTCTGAAGGAAGTGGTTGTGACCAACACCATTCCGACTGGTGACAAAATGGCTCAGTGCTCGAAGTTGCGCTCCCTTTCGGTTGCTGAGTTGCTGGCTGAAGCTATTCGCAGGATTTACGGGGACGAATCGGTCAGCTCACTGTTTGTTTGATCGCACGTAAATATCAGGTTTGCGGCTGGTTCTCCAGACTGCAACACAATAAAAGAGTACGGACCTAACGGAGGAAATACATCATGGCAAATGCGGAACTGCAGGTGACGGCTCGTGATCAGGCCGGTAAAGGGATTTCACGGAGCTTGCGTCGTCAGGGTCTGATCCCGGCCGTAGTTTATGGCAAAGGGATGGACTCTTGCAGCATTGCAGTCGACCCCAAGGCACTAAAAGCGGCGATGGCCACCGATGCGGGGCTCAACACCTTGCTTACTCTGAAAGGTGAGGGGGCTTTTAGTGGCAAGGTGGTTTTGCTTAAGGAGACTCAGGTCGATTCGATCCGCCGCAACTTGACACACGCCGATTTTCAGACCGTCGATCTCAAGCAAAAGACCCACGTCATGGTTCCGGTGCACCCGATGGGTAAGTCGGCTGGCGAGAAACTCGGTGGCACCCTGCAGATCATCCGCCACGAGCTGGAAGTCCTCTGTCTGCCGACCCAGATTCCCAAGGCAATTGAGATCGATGTTACGGCCCTTAACATCGGCGACGTGCTGCATATCGAAGATATCGCGGCGCCGGCTGGAGCCAGCCTGCCGCACGATGTCAACTTCACCGTGATTACCGTTATCGGCCGTACGGCTGAAGAGGTGTCCGAGGAAGCCGAAGAAGCAGAAGAAGCTGAAGGCGAAGAGTAATTTCGGTTTTATCGCGATGAAGCTGGTTGTTGGTCTGGGAAATCCCGGTGATCGTTATGCAGGCACTCGGCACAACATCGGCTTTGAAGTTGTGCAACGACTGGCTTCGGTGTCAGGGATTGCGCTGAAGAAGAGTGGTCATCAGGGCCTTTACGGGACCGGAAGGCTGGCCGGAGGAGAAGCGACCCTGCTTTTGCCGCAGACCTTCATGAACTTAAGCGGAGCCAGCGTCGGTTCCGCCTGCAAATCCCTCGGTGTTGAACCGGGGGATTTGATTGTGGTTCATGATGATATTGATCTCGATTTCGGAGTGCTCAAGATTCGTTCCGGTGGTGGGCATGGTGGCCACAACGGAATACGCCACATCCGGGAGGTCCTCGGAACCGGCGATTTTATCCGGGTCAAGGTTGGCATCGGTCGACCTGTCGTTGGACAAGATGTCTCTGGATACGTTCTCAGTCGCTTCAGTGCGGCGGAGCGCAAGGACCTTGATGCCGTTCTGATTGGGGTCACAGATTCCATCGAAACAATTCTCAATAAAGGTGTTCTCGATGCGATGAACGCCTTTAATAACAAAAACTTTGCGTAAGTAACGAGTCGGAGAGGAAGAGAAAATGGAACTGCAGATGTTTGCTCCAATCCTGGGTGTGGTCGGTTTTGTGATTGCCATTGTTCTTTACAATATCGTCAAGGCCGAGCCGGTCGGCAACGAGCGGATGAAAGAGATTTCAGAGGACATCTACAACGGTGCCATGGCTTTTTTAAACCGTGAGTATCGTGTCCTTGCCGTGTTCATTGTCGTTGTCTTCGGCTTGATCGCTATGTCCAAAGGGATGGGGTTCAATACTGCATTCGCTTTCCTCGGCGGTGCGCTCTGTTCCATGACCTGTGGTTTCATCGGTATGAAGGCTGCGACCCGCGCGAATGTTCGCACGACCGAGGCCGCACGTATCAGTGGCCAGGCGAAGGCGCTTGAGGTCTCTTTCAACGGTGGCGCGGTCATGGGGCTTGCGGTTGCTTCTCTCGGTCTGGTCGGCATCGGCGTCGCTTATTACTTTTTCGGCGGGGATACCACGACAGTTAAGTACATCAATGGTTTCGCCATGGGCGCCTCCTCAATCGCGCTGTTTGCCCGTGTCGGCGGCGGTATCTATACCAAGGCTGCTGACGTCGGCGCTGACCTGGTCGGTAAGGTTGAAGCCGGTATCCCGGAAGACGATCCGCGTAATCCGGGTGTTATTGCTGATAACGTTGGCGACTGTGTTGGCGATACCGCTGGCATGGGTGCCGATATTTTTGAGTCGTATGTCGGTTCAATCATTGCAACCATGGCGATTGCCGCTGCTGCGGGTAATACGTTACTGGCAAAACTGGGTAGTGGCGCAACCGTTCAGGCGGACGCTATGGTTCTGCCGCTGATCCTGGCGATGGTCGGTTTGATCTTCTCCTTTATCGGTATTGGATCGATGAAGGTTTTGAAATCGATGGATCCCGCCAAGGCCCTGCACTACACGACGTTTGTGGCCGCCGGAGGGTTTCTGGTCGCCTCTTTCTTCGTGATCCAGGCTTATGGTCTTTCAATCGGCATCTTTTGGGCGATTCTGGCTGGTACTCTGGCGGGCATTGCGATTGGTCAAGTCACCGAGTATTACACCGCACATGCTCCGGTGACCCGGATTGCCGAGGCGAGTAAAACCGGCCCGGCGACCAACATCATCACCGGTCTTGCGGTCGGCCTCGAGTCGACGGCTATTCCGGTCCTGATCATCTGCATTTCGATTTTTGTCGCTAATTATTTCGCCGGTCTCTACGGCATCGGTATCGCCGCTGTCGGTATGCTGGCAACTGTTGGTGTCACCATGACGGTCGATGCATACGGTCCGATCGCCGACAATGCCGGCGGGATTTCCGAGATGGCCGGCCTCGGCCCGGATGTGCGCAAGATCACCGACGGCCTTGATGCGATCGGTAATACCACCGCTGCTATCGGTAAAGGGTTCGCCATCGGGTCTGCTGCCCTGACAGCGCTGGCTCTCTTCTCCGCTTATGCGACAACGGTTGGCCTCAAGGCGATTAATCTGATCGAGCCTAAGGTTGTCATTGGTCTGTTTATTGGCGGGGCACTGCCGTTCTTTATCGGAGCTTTGACCATGACCAGCGTCGG